>NZ_JBICHO010000346.1:0-24304 GCF_043100905.1 Rhodopirellula sp. JB055
CATGAAACGTTGCTTCATCGCCCAGTTTGTCGAATGCCGGATGATAGCCAGCCAACCACGCAAGCGGTGCATTCAACTCACCGGTTCGCAAAGCAACGCTGGTCCGCGGTTGCCCCTCGTCACGGCGGCGTTTGATTTCGATTTCCATCGGCTCGATGTCTGGCCGTTCCCCCGCCAACATGCAGTACAAAACGGCAGAGACCTCTTTCTCGCCCGGCAAGATTCTGCCATCCAAATCCCGAACCGTGATCTGCGATTGGGCAGACTGAATGGTCAAGTCATCTGCGGCCAATCGAATGGGATGCAAAGTACGCTCCGGACGACAAAGAAACCGGTCGTGCACCAACCGCCAGACATCATCGAGGGACTCCGCCCGCACCTCGGGCTGGCTCAACCGAACGATCGTCCGATCGTCCTCTTGCTCACAAGACACAATTCGAATTCGACCAATCGATTGTTTGGTTTCATTGTCTCGTAATTGAACGTCGCCCAACTGCCACGTCGTCGGACTGATCCGTTCCAGCGAACCGATGCGGACATCCAAACCGGTTTGCAGTGCCAGCGTCGCTTCCGTTGCTCGAATGCAGCGGCGGTGATACCAAGGCGACCACGTCACGAGAATGATCAGCACCGTCACACAGGTCGGCACCGCGCAGCAGGCAACGAACAAACCTCGAGCCACGGCTCGCATCGTCCGTTCGTGCATTTGGCGAATCCTTCGCACCGCATGTGGTGGGCTAACGAAAACGGAACATCAACACCCCAGCGACCCAAAAAAGAATCGCTGATCAGCCGCGGCGAAAGCCTTTCCAAGGGGCGGCTTTCGAGACCTCGTCGAGGCTCCGTTTCACGATTGCGACCATACCCAACTCGCCCCGCAAAAGAACAGATCGAAACGGGATCGAATTCGCTTGCTCTCCAGACGATTTCGCAACCCAAAACGGCCGTGAAACAGATCGCGTCAGACATCTCCTGCTCGTGAAACGCAAGTGTCGTGAAACACCTTCGCATCATGTGCGAACGCGACACAGTTCCATTCTGTTCAGACATCAATCTGAAACTCGCTTGCGGGTTTTCCTGCACAGAGAACGTTTGGCAAACGACACTCCATCTAGAATTGCAACACTCGCATCAACGGCGAAGCAATCCGTATTTGAAGATGCACCCGAGAGCAGCCACACCGTCACGCCAAGTGATCTTCTTGCCTTCGTCGTACCAACGGTGGTGGTAGCGGATGGGGCGTTCTGTGAAACGCAAACCTTTGCGGGCCCACCGCGCGGTCAGTTCGATTTCAATTCCGAAGCGGTTTTCCTTCAACTGCGGCAGAATGTCCGCGAAACTTTCGCGGCGAGCCATCTTGTAACAGGTTTCAACATCGCTCAAACGAGGGCCAATGGCGACACTGGCTAACCACGAAATGAACCCGTTGACGGCCTGATGCCACCACGGCGAAAGCTGGCGATCGCAATGGCCGTAGCGTGTGCCGTACACCACGTCGGCTTCGCCCGCCAACAAGGGTTGCAACATGACTCGAAAGTCACCCGGGTCGTACTCGCTGTCCGCGTCTTGGATCACGACGACGTCCCCCTGCGTGGCCTCGATCGCGGTTCGGATGGCCGCACCTTTGCCACGGTTTTCAGGGTGCCGGATCAACGTGACATGGTGATCGTTTTGATACTTCTGCAAACTTTCACCCGATCCATCGTTTGAACCATCATCCACCACGATGATTTGCATTGGCAAACCAGTTTGGCGTAAGGAATTCAACACCGACTCCACCGTCGAGCACTCGTTGTACACCGGAACGATCACCGACAAGCAAAACGAATCAGGCAGGGGATAGATCGACAGCGTGCGACAAGCATCTGGACCGATCGTCTGTTGCATTCGAGCAACGTACTCATCACTGAACCAATAACGCGGTTCAACGGCAGAATCAGATCCCGCTGAAGCCGAGTCCAAATGCATTTGCGATTCACTCTCAACGAGTTTGGAAGACGCGTTCGGTTCGTTCACGTTGCATTCACCGGGAGTCGCGGCGGCGATGATGAAACGTCAACGATTCATCTCTTTGCACAACATGCCGCAACCAAGAAAAGGAAACTTGTTCGCCGACATCATACGCGACTTCGCATGACCGATGTTGTGACTTCGCATCAGCGCATCACCTTGCGTTGCTTCTCAGGTCGTGCACAAAAAAAACTTCACTCGAACGCGTCGCAATTTTCACGGTCAAATCAATTGGGCGGTCGACGAGAATGTTTTTTTGATCACTTTGTTGTTGACACCGATGGTTCGTCACGCCAAATTTTCGCTCGCTTGACCCACACATCTTCGATCCCTTCACAGAGTCTGTGAAGCGGTTGCACTGAACGTTCTGTTCAACCGATTGTGGTCGATGATTTGTCTCTTCCAACGGAGTGTGTTCGATGCGGTTTGCCAGAATATCTTTTCAGTCTGTCAAGCACCGATCACCTCACACTTTCTTTGACGTTTCCCCTGGGCAAGCGGGGTCACCGTCCGACGTCATTTGATTGACGCGGCACTTATTCACTGACTGAATCATGGCGAAAGGCCTCGTCATGTTTTTGTTCGTCACAACGATTGTGAACGATACACGGGAGACGGTTTGGACTCCACATCGCAGTTTGAATACTTCGATTGACACGGACGTCACTCCCTTCATTTTGATGTTGCCCAACGATGCTTCTTGATTTCTCTCACGCAATCAAGGTGCATTGGTGAACTTGAATTCCGATCGCCGACAAGGACTGTTCGCGTCGGGTAACAATTTGAATTGGTAACAGAGCGATGCCAGTTTTGCAGGAAGCAAAACTGGCTCGTTTTTTCTCTTTCGCCACTGGCCCTCGCGTCTGGCTCAACTGACTGCCGGTCAATGGAACATTCCCGCTCGGAACACCCTGTTTCCCCTGGACAATGAGGCCGTGCAGTTTAAAAGCTGTTCGGCTAGGAGCCTGAGGGTCGGAACGCCAGCGTCCAGTGAGAATTCCTGGAAGGGCATCACCCGCCGCTCCCCAGGCCCAGCCCCACTGAAAACGATCTCCAAGCCCGCACGAATTCCAAAAGTTGCGACGGCATTTCCAATCGCCACCTTTCTCGGCAGGACGGCCTCCTTCTGCGATCGCGGCCAGCTCGCTGTGGGGTTCTCAACTGCTCTTTCGTCGCACGCGTGCCCTCTTGACGCTCAATTCACGGATGCGACCATAAGTGCAAAATTCACCCAACCAGTCCCCGCACAACTTCACCCGAAAGAGTTCTCATGCGTCGCGCTAAAATCACCATCGTCGGAGCCGGAAATGTTGGTGCCACCTGTGCTCATTGGTGCGCCGCAGCGGAACTCGGCGATGTCGTGCTCCTGGACATCCCACGCACCGAAGACATGCCTCGCGGCAAAGCGCTCGATCTAATGCAAGCCTCGCCGATCATGGGGTTTGACTCGAACATCGTCGGCACCACCGACTACGCCGACACAGCCAACAGCGACGTGATCGTCGTTACCGCTGGCTTGCCACGCAAACCAGGTATGAGCCGCGATGACTTGCTGGCGACCAACGCCAAAATCGTCACCAGCGTGGCGGAAGAAATCAAAGCGACCAGCCCCAATACAGTGGTCATCGTCGTCAGCAACCCGCTCGACGCCATGGTCCAACAAATGTTCAAAATCACTGGCTTTGAACCTGCAAAAGTCATGGGGCAAGCCGGCGTTCTTGACACCGCCCGCTACCGCACGTTCCTGGCAATGGAATTGGGCGTCAGCGTCGAAGACATCAGCGCGTTGCTGATGGGCGGCCACGGCGACACGATGGTTCCCGTCCCAAGTTGCACCAGCGTCGGCGGCATCCCCGTCACGCAATTGATCTCGAAAGAGCGTTTGGATGAGATCGTTGACCGCACCCGCAAGGGCGGTGCTGAAATCGTTTCCCTGCTGAAAACCGGCAGCGCTTACTACGCACCCGCAGCGGCCTGTGCCCAAATGGTCGAAGCGATCGTCAAAGACAAAAAGCGAGTCGTTCCTGTCGCCGCTTACTGCGACTCCGAATACGGCGTCGGCGGTTACTATGTCGGCGTCCCTGTCGTCCTGGGCAGCGGTGGCGTGGAACGCATCATCGAACTGTCGCTGACCGACGAAGAAACCAAGGCCTTCCAAAACAGCGTCGACGCGGTCAAATCGCTGGTTTCGACCATGGATGGCCTGCTGGCTGAATAGGCAGCAACTTGGGAATGCTCGCCCCTTCAGGCAGGTTGCACCAGATAGGCTGATTTAACGATTGCCAAAGGATCAATCCGCCAGTTTTGACTGGCGGGTTCTCTTCTCTCTTTCTGCTGATCGGTTAACCTAGACGGGTCGACTCCCGCAGAGGGAGTGGCCTCCCATTCGCTTGAATCTCCTCGGAGTCTTCCCCGATGAAACGCCGTTGTTTCCACCTTTTGATGGCTGCCGCGCTGGCAGTGGTATCCGTCTCGGCCCACGCCCAAGACGAAGAACTCCCCAAGGCATCGCCCGCAAAAGCTGAACCGACCAAAGCGGTCCCGGTCCAAGACGCAGGGGCATCAGCCAAAGCACGCCCACTCAGTGTCACCGTGGGCTTGGTCAACGATTCCAAAATCGAAGGCACGCTGACCGACACGACCCAACTGCAAATGCAAACCTCGTTTGGCACCGCGAGCATCCCGTTGTCGGAAGTCGCCGGCATTCGCTTTGCCTCCGCCAACGACGCGACCACCACCGTGGTCATGCTCAACGGTGACTCAATCACCGGCGCGACCGATGTCAAACTCATCACGGTCGAAACCGAATGGGGCACTGCGTCCATCAACGGACCGAGCATTTCGTCACTGATGTTTGTTCCCGGACTGACCTGGAACCCATCCGATGGACTGAACGGAAAACGCTGGAACCTGAGCGACATTCAAAAAAAGGACACCCCGTCACGCCCCACAACGAATCCATCAACCGGCCAATCAAACAATCGGACGTTGAGCCCTCAACGCTCCGGGTCGACCGCCCCACCGATCAGCCAACCGTTCTTTCCGAACCGGTGAACCTGAGCGACCGTTTCGCGGTCATTCAAGTTCCATGATGTCCAACACAGCATCCCATTTCGGCCTCGCCCGGAATGGGATGTTGTCGTGAAATGGCTACAATGCCTGCTCCCCGACTGCTCATCCAACATTCTTCTTCGAGTTGATTCGTTGCAATACCGTCCCGCGCTTTCCAAGATGAAACCGTACATCCCGGGGGAACAACCGCCGCCGGGCAAGTTCATCAAGCTCAACACGAACGAGAATCCCTACCCGCCTCCCGCCCCGGTGGTCACGGCAATTCAATCCGCCGCAACCGGGCCGCTGAATCGCTACCCCGACCCAATGGCGACCTCGTTCCGGCGAGCGGCCGCAAACGCATTGGGATTGCCGGGCCCTGAATGGGTGCTGGCTGGAAACGGCAGCGACGAAATTTTGACCCTGCTCGTTCGCGGTTTCGTCGGCGAAGGCGAATCGTTGCGTCTGCCGTACCCCAGCTACATCCTGTACCGAACACTGGCTGACATCCAAGGTGCCAACTGGGAACAAGTCCCATTCAACGATCCTTGGGAACTGCCTCAGTCATTCGGCGAAAATCGCGATGACCTGAAACTGGTGCTGCTGCCCAACCCGAACAGCCCCAGCGGAACGATCGTTTCCAAAACTCAGATCGCTGAACTTTCGAATTCGCTCGATTGCCCGCTGGTCGTGGACGAAGCTTACGCGGACTTCGCCGAAGAGAACTGCCTCGACTTGGTTCAATCCAACGAGAACATCCTTGTCACCCGAACGCTTAGCAAGTCCTACGGCTTGGCCGGCATTCGATTTGGATTCCTGATTGCACAGCCGCACGTGATTGCGGAACTGACCAAGATCAAAGACAGCTACAACTGCGACGCGATCTCCATCGCCGCCGCGACCGCCGCGATGGGATGCCAAGACTGGCTGGCCGATGTCGTTGCCAAAATGAATGTCACTCGCCAACGGATGACGGAACGCTTGCTAGCGCTGGGCTTTGACGTGACACCGTCGCACGCAAATTTCGTGTGGTGCCGTCATCCCGAAGGAAAACACGCGGAAATCCACCAGTACCTCAAACAAAGCCAGATTCTCATCCGATACATGGACTTCCCCGACTGGGGTGACGGATTGCGAATCAGCGTTGGCACGGACGAACAGATTGACGCCTGCTTGCTAATGATCGAACGTGCCATGCAATCTCTCAACTTCTCACTTCCCGCCCGAGCGGACTCGACATGACCTCTTCGAATTCCAACACGTCACGCGAAGTCAACCTCGAACGCAAAACGGGCGAAACCGAGATCAAACTCTCGGTCAACCTTGACGGCAGCGGCGCCGGCAAACGCAATTCCGGGATCGGCTTCCTGGATCACATGCTGGATCTGCTTGCCAAACACGCGTTGATTGACTTGACCGTGGAAGCCAAAGGCGACTTGCACGTCGATGATCATCACACCGCGGAAGACATTGGCATCGCACTGGGAACGGCCGTCGATCAAGCCCTCGGCAATCGCGCCGGAGTGCGTCGCTACGGCCACTTCACTCTGCCCATGGATGAATGCCTGGTCACCTCCGCAGTCGACATGGGCGGACGCTATGCGTTTGAGTACAACGCCCCCATTGCGGCACCGAAGATCGGCACCTTCGACAGCGAATTGATCGAACACTTCTGGCAATCGTTCGCGGTCAATGCAAAGTGCAACCTGCACGTGTTGCTGCACCACGGCCGCAATGCTCACCACATCAGCGAGTGTGTTTTCAAAGCCACAGCGCGAGCAATCCGGATGGCCGTCGAAAATGACCCACGCAGTGACGCCATCCCGAGCACAAAGGGTGTGCTGTAGGCAAGTGATGCCAGACCGTTCCGCGCGAAGGACTCACTGCCTCCTCACGACGCTGGCTGCAGGTCCCTGAGAATGCGTTGGATCCATTGCCAACGCTCTTGGTCCGAACAACGCAACTGGATTTGCCTCGTTCCGGAGTCACGCGAATCCCCCTGGATATCGATGCGCATCCAAATCGCCTCGAGGGGCATCGCGTCTTCAAACCGGTCCGCCCATTCAATGACGGTCCAGGCGTTGGGCTCTTGATAACACTCCTCCAAACCCAACTCCCACCACTCGTCTTCATCGCCAACGCGATACGCATCGACGTGGTGCAACGTGTGCTGAGCTGCCTGATAAGTTCTCAGCAACGTGAATGTGGGACTGGTCACTTCGGATGCGTCCAATCCCATCGCTCGAGCGAGTTCTTGGGTCCATCGCGTCTTGCCCGCCCCCAGTGTTCCGGTGACAGCAAAGCAGACCGGGAACGCAATCGGCTCGCGAACAAAAGCGTCCGCGAGCCGAGCGAGTGTTTTCAAATCAACTTGGTCGAGTGTGACCAAATTCAATCCTCTGACTTCAGTTCCAGTGGGGCGGAAGCTCAGGGAGTTTCTGCGGTGCCGGTCACGTTGTCCGAAGGCATTTCAGCAGCGCCGGTAGCGTTGTCGCTGACAACAGGAGCGGCGTCCGTGTCAGTGTCGACGTCAGCCGGTGGAGCTGGCGGCGGGCAACCAACGGTCGTGGTCAGCAATGCAAGTGCGAATACGCAACGAAGAGTTTGTTGAATCATGGTGACTCGGGAAGGAAAAAGGTGGGACAACTTGTGATCGATTCGGCAACCCGAATTCGGTTTCCAACCCCTAGATTAGCAAAACGTTCATAAATTGCACCCTCTCGTTGCAAGAATCCATCGCAAGAGACGTTTCGCGGCAATCTCTCAACCCTTGCAACCCGCGTAAACCATTTTTCTTTCCCAAAATTGACGACGGATCCAAATGGCACGACTGCTTCCAAAAGACAAAACGCCGCGTTCGATCACTTCGCCAAAATCGATTTGAGCCATCCACGGCCCATTTTATCCTGTGAGAATTGATCGATCCCAAACAGCCCACACGGCAGGCCGGACGATACCACCAACGAAAATCAGTCCATTCACTGGGATTTTAGCTATGAAATCGACCGCCCCCTATTTGTTCGCTCTGTTGATTGGCGCATCCATCGCTCCCGCCGCTTCGGCACAGGGGTTGGACGATCTCTTTTCGGCATCGCCTCAGCGCGACACGCCACAACGAAACGCGGAACGCTTGACTTTGCCCCCCATGGCACCCGCCGTCGCTGAAACCGCCGCTGACCCAGAACCAGTGAACAGTCCATCGGACCGCAAACTCGTTCACGCACCGGGCTCAACCGTCGAATCGGTTCCCTCGATGGCAATGCAACTGCGTCAAGCACGTGCACTCGAAGCTTCGCGTCAACGGCAGGCCCGCCTGGAAGCCTCCTACTGGGCAAGCAACCCGAACCTGCGTCCTGCATGGGACAGCAATTTCGGCCAATACCAGCACCGCAACCGCATCATCTATTACGTTCCCGCTTACGTTCGTAATCGATAGGTGCACCGTATCGATAGGTGCACCGTCGCTGACGTTTGCCCACCTTCCTGGATTCACTCAACTGAATTCCGCTCTGAATGCGCCCGTGAATTCCACCATGAATGCACGGGACAGCCAATGGCAGCAGACCGCCTCAACGAGAACTGGACGAGCGACTAACATGGGGTCGTTCCCTCCTGTTCCATGAGGCTCTTTGCCGTCTTGAATCAGCCTCGCCTAGCCCTGATCTCCCTTTGCGGATTCTCCTTTCTGACCTCCGCAACCTATTCGGTTGCCAGGGCATTGGGTGTGAGCCTGTTCATCGCGCGCATGGGCTCGGACGCACTGCCAGTTGCCCTCGTTGCGTCGGCCGTGACCGTGATCGCCGTGTCCGCGATCACCCATCTGATCAACCAAAGATTCCCGGCTCGCTTCAGTGTCATTGGCAGCTGGATTGGCTTGGCGTCAATCACCACATGGCTGACCGCGATGATCTCGGTCGAGCACCATTCATTTGTTTTCCTTGGTGCCCTCTACGTGATCGCCGAGGTACGCGGTTGCGTCAACACAATCTACTCGACCACGTTGGTCAACAATGCGTTCGCATCCTCAACATCCAAACGCCCCTATGTGTTGGTCGCCACCGGTGCACCGATCGCGGGAATCATCACGGGAGTGGCAATGGGCTACGGCGCCTCCGTGTTGCAAGACACCACGTGGCTAAAACTCATCATTGCCCTGGACGCAGCCACCATCTTGTTGCTGCGTTGGATCCCGCAAGCACCCGCAATGACGGAGCGACCAGCCCCCGAGCCCATTTCGCGAATCGAGCGATCCAAGCGATTGCTACAGAAGAGCGCTCGCCAACTGAAACGATTGCCAGCCAGCCCATCGATTTATCGCTATCGGTACGGCTTGGTCAGCTTGATCGCATTCAACGTTTTTGCCGTCACCATGGTGGACTACCAATGGAAGGTGATTGCCGGAGACCACCTGCTCGTTGAACACAAACTGCTGACGTACTTTGCCGGCTTCTACGCCATCAACGACGTCCTGATTGTCTTGGTACAACTCACTGTCGCAACCAAACTGCTGGACCGTTACGGCATCGGGATGCCACTTTGTGCCTACCCGTTGCTGCTTAGCATTCTCGGGTTGATCGCATTGATCAACCGCTCCCCAGCAGTGCTGATCCTGTTGTTCACGCTGGGCCAAGGCCTGACTGTGCTTAAACGCTCTCTCTATGATCCCGGACTCACGTCTGCCTATGGGATCCTACCACCCGGCATCCGCAATGAGACGATCCTGTTGATCAAAGGCGTGATCAAACCATTGATCGAAGCCGTCGTCGCCGTGGGCCTGCTGCTCCTCGCGTCCCACTTGAATCCCAACCAAATCACGTCGTCCTGGTTGGCTGCTTTGATCCCCTGGTTCCTGCTCTCGAGTTGGGTCTCAAGCACCTACGAGAAATGGACCTCGGAACCACCCGCCGCCGAGACATCCGGTCAATTCAAACTTTCCGAACGGTGACGCGAGCCCCCTGCTTCCCGACCACGCGCACTTCTGTCCCCGGGTCGATGTAGTCTCCCTCGGTCACCACGTCCACGGCATCATCACCGAACTGGACTTTACCGCTTGGACGCAGTGGCGACATTGCCGCTCCGACGTCGCCCACCTCCACTCGCTGCCAAGCCGGGCCGCTGACCAACGTTGCACTGGCACCACCGTCGGCGGACACCATGACCTGAGGCCGAAGCGTCAATCGACTCAGCCCCGGAATCTCCCCGAGATACTTCGCCATCACGGCCAAGCAAACCAGAAAACCTAGAAACGCTCCCATCACCGTCATCATGTCGGTTGCCAACGAAGTCCACTGGATTTCATTCTCTGGCAATGTGAATCGACGCGAAGCCATCACCAAGGCACCCAGCGACAACGCCAAGCCACTGATCCCCGCGATACCAAAACCTGGAATAACAAAGACTTCGGCGGCGATGAAAAGAACCCCAACGAGAAACAATACCACTTCCAGCCATCCCGAGGTCCCACCTAGAAAACGAGCCCAAAAGAACAGCCCAAAGCACAGCACGCTGGTCAAACCTCCGATCCCTATTCCTGGTGCCGACAGTTCGATCGCAAGTGCGACCAGCCCGATCAACAGCAACAAAAACGTGACAAACTGAGTGTTCAACAAAAACACCAACGTGTCGGTCCAACTGCGTTCCACCTCGACGATCGGCTCTTGCAAATTCAGCACCTTGGCCAGCTCCTCTCGTCCCTCGACGGTCTGATCCACCATCCCCAACTCCACCCCGCGACGACCGTTGACCGTGAAGAACATTTCCTTGCCAGCCTCTCGAATCGGCGGGCTAAGCTCCCACTGATTCGCATCGTCCCGCGAAGCCAAATCTTTGTCGGACAGATAACGCTTCTCGCCGGTTTCTTTGTTGGTCGCTTGGTAAACAACCATGTCTTTGTCCGTCATCTTCTCCGCCAACGCGAGCGGTCGCCCGGTGGCTTCGGCTGTGTCGCGAACTTTCTGCGCCAACACACTGCGACTCTTCGCCGGGGTGTAACGAAACGCTCCATCTTCGCCCATCACGATTTCGCCGGCGTCACCCATCCGAGCATCGGGCCGCATCAAAATCGTATCCGTCGACAACGCCAATAGCGCTGCGCCACTGATCGCGTCTTTCTCGATGTACGCCACCGTTTCGACATCCTTGGCCTCCAACACCATGTCCATCAATTCAAATGTCACCGAAGTGAAACCTCCGGGAGATTGAATGTCCAAGATGATCACGTCCGCACCGGAATCGACCGCCGCTTGGAACTTACGCTTGAGCAACGCACCGCTGAGCGGATTGATGTCTTCTTTGAACTCAATCAACACCCCGCGACGTTTACCCGATGGCTCCTCTCCTGAACCTGATTGCGCCGCAACTGTCGAACACCTGAAGCAGGCAACCGACATTGCGACCACCACGAACAAGGCACTCGCGATGGTCAATGGACCGCGACTGAAAACACGATGTGTTGTGTGAGACTTGGTTGCAGTCATCATCTCAAACCCTTCGCCAAAACGACGGAACAAATAACAGGAGCACGCTGAAGATCTCGACGCGCCCCAACATCATCAACCAAACAAACAACAACTTGGCACCCTGACTGAACCCTGCGTAATTCCGGGTCGCCCCAACAACACCAAGCCCTGGACCGATGTTGTTCAGTGTCGCCGCGACGGCACTCGCGGAATCGAGCAACTTCTCGTCCAACGTCCCATGCAGCAACTCTTTGCCAGCCAGGGAGTGATCCACGACCACAATGGCCTCCCCCGATTTCACCGCTCTCGCAGACTCTTCGATCACTTCTTCCGGTGGCGTGTCAGTCATCACCACCCCCCATGTCGAATTGGGTTCAAACGTGACCAACGCCAACCATGACATCACGAAGATCGCCAACACCATGCAAAAGTACAGCAAGATATTGTGAGCCAATTGTGGGTCGTCAACGGCAACACCACTCACCCTCAAAGGCCGAACAACACGTGGACGGTGGGCGCGCTCAATTTCCAATCGCAGGATTTTGTAAAACAAAATGTGCCGAATCACCTTCATTCCGCCGCCCGTGCTTCCGGCACACCCGCCCACAAACATCAACAGCAACAGAATCCCCCGACCAAAATTGTTCCATTCGTCGAAATCCGCCGTCCCGTAGCCGGTCGTCGTGATGACCGAGACCACCTGGAACAATCCGTTTTGAACCCCTTTGGCCAACGTGCCGAACCCTTCGTCTTCTGCCCGAATGCCAAAGAAGACGACGCCCAAAGTGACCACCCCAATCACCACCGCATAGGCTCGAAACTCCAGGTCTTGAAACAAACGTCGAGCGGCCGTCAGAGGCCGTCGCGGAATGTCCAACATCATCAAATACAGCAACGTGAAATTGGTCCCGGCCAAAATCATGAACAACACCGTCGTGTATTCAATCAACGGGCTGTCAAACCCGCCCAGCGATCGGTTGTAAGTGCTGAATCCGCCAGTTGCCATCGTCCCAAAGGCATGGCAAAGAGCATCGAACGAACTCATCCCTTCGAACATGTAAATGAACGTCAGCAAAATGTTCAGCCCCACGTAGATCGCCGCGAACACAAGCGCCGTGTGTTGCATCCGTGGCATGCTTCCCTCCTTGGTCGGCCCCGGCATCTCGGCTCGCATCATCGCTTTGCCCGCCGATCCCTGACCCAGGATCGCCACAAACAAAACCACGATCCCCAGCCCGCCCAGAAAGTGCGTCCACGAACGCCAAAACAGAATGCAATGAGGAACCAACTCAGGCGTTTCCAAATCCGTCAAAACGGTCGCGCCAGTCGTGCTGAACCCAGATTGAGATTCAAACATCGCTTCCACAAACGTGATCGGCGAATCCTCGGCAATCATCGTGCCACTGAGGAAATAGGGCAGGGCCCCGAGCACCGTCGCACTGACCCACGACAACCCCACGATCGCCATCGCTTCTTTTTGGTAAAGCTCCCCGCCGCTGCGATAACCACGACCAAGAAACCGAAAGAACGCTCCGACAAAAAAGCAGATCGCCATGCTCGCCAGCAAACCGCTTGCGGCAGAAGCCTCAAACTCCGTCGCAGGAGGCAAATGCGTTCGATTCGCGACGCTTGGAAAGGCAAACGGGAGACTGAACGCCATCGACCCGCCAATCAACAGGCAGATCGTTCCCAAAAAACGAAACAACAACGGGAAATTCAACGACGACGCCTTTTCGACGGGTGGTGAAACGGATGCCAAGGGTGCAATCGATGAACGCCCATGCTCATGGCTGACCGCGGCAATTCAGACTTTGTTACCCAACCACCCGTTTTTTAGCAACTCACGGGTTCTCGCAACTCGCTGGTTTTCAACCGTCCGCAGGCGTCTGCCCCAAGATCACATCGAACTGGCAAACCAGTTCGCCCAGCTTGGATTCCTTCATCGGTTTGAAATCAGCCATCAACAGATTGCGTTTGGTCGGATCCTTCACCCTCCGAAATACACCATCCCGCTGGTTGCCCTCATGACCGCGAATCAACAACTGAGTGGTCAACAAGTCCCTGTCACCTTGCTTGACCTTGATGTGAATGTGGGGAGCAGGGCGACCGGGGTAGGGCACCGGCTTGATCGTCCGAAATCGATACCCGCCGTCGCTGGCGGTTTCAAAACGCCCAAATCCCTGAAAGTTTTTGTCCTGCTGGTCCTTTTTACCGTTGCTATCACGCGTGTGCAGATAGACCGCGTTGGCGTCGCACTGCCAGATCTCGATCGTCGCGTTGCGAACTGGCGACCCCGCCGCGGTCAACACACGGCCACTCAAATGAGTCACCTCGCCAACGGCCGGTGTCGTGTGATCACCAATCACAATTAAATCGTTGTCTTGGTCCAGCGGCAAACGATCCGGGTAAAAGGGGCCTTCGGTCAAGGACGGGGTTGGCCGGAGCAACTCTTCCGCGAACAAACCAGGCGTGGTCCACATCGCAGCACCGCCAATGGCCATGACAGATCGACTCGCGAACCAACGTCGTGACATCAATTTTGTTTTCATCAGAATCACCTGGTGGAACTTCGAACAGCAACCGGAACGCCTGATCCCTGATTGTAACGACTCCCTCACTCACCCCGTAACGCCTTCCTTCGGCCCCCCGCAAGCGGGCACCGCCCGCGGCGATCGCGGTTTGTAACGATTGCGATGGCGGATTCTGTGTCTCCAGGCCTCACGTTCACCTGTCCACCAAAAAGTGTTTGGAGGTCCTCCAATCGTCACCTAGATGTTGTTGTGACTTAGGGCCATTTTTCCAATCGGGCAGACAACATGAACAACGAACGTCCTTCGACAGAACGCAAAGCACTTCAAATCAACCTGGATCCGAGGCGTTACGGTTCGTTTGCCGAGATCGGAGCCGGGCAAGAAGTGGTGCGTTGGTTCTTTCGCGTCGGTGCCGCCGCGGGCACGATCGCCAAAAGCATGTCGGCTTACGACATGGCGGTCAGCGATGCGATCTACGGCGAATGCCAAAGGTACGTTTGCCGGCAACGCCTGGACGACATGCTGACCCGAGAACACACGCTGAACATCGAACGCCTGAAAGAACAGCGCGGCGACTCGACCGCCTTTTTCGCGTTCGCTGACACGGTTTCAGCTCGCAACTATCACGGCACCAACGAGTGTCACGGATGGATGGGCATTCGCTTCCAAGCCCACCCACGAGATGAAGACAGCCAAATCATCCTTCACGTCCGAATGCTGGACAACAACAACGCGGCCCAACAAGAAGCCCTCGGCATCGTTGGCGTCAACCTGCTCTATGGTGCGTTCTTCCTGAACCACGAACCAGACCAACTGATCGAATCGTTGCTGGACAACCTCAGCACACAGCGCATCGAAATTGACATGATCGAATTCTCGGGCATCGCGTTCCGACATGTCGACAATCGCGTGATGAGTCTTCGCTTGGTGCAACTCGGACTCAGCAAAGCCGCGATGTTCTCCGCCGATGGCGAAGTCCTTCAACCAGCCGAAGTTCTCTACAAGAAACCTATTTTGGTAGAACGCGGCAGCTTCCGTCCCGTCACACACGTGAACCTGGACATGATCCAAGCCGCACAAAAAAGCTTCCGCAAAGAAGACGACGTGGATCCAAACCAAGTGGTCACGCTGGCCGAAATCACAATGCGAAACCTCCGCGCCAACGGTGAAATCGACCTGCAAGACTTCCTCGCTCGAGTCGACACATTGGCGGCCTGCGGCATGACCGTGCTGATCTCGGACTACTTCGAGTACTACCGCCTAGCAGCATACCTGTCGCAATACACCAAAAAGAAAATTGCGATCACGATGGGTGCCGGCAGCCTGCATGAACTGTTCGAAGAAAAGTATTACACCGAACTGGATGGCGGCATCTTGGAATCCTTCGGACGCATGTTCAAAAATGATCTGAAGCTCTACGTCTACCCGTTGATGGACCGAGAAACCGGCGAACTCACCACCGTTGAAAACCTCGAGATCGCACCCGAACTGCGAAAGCTATACGACTACTTGGTCGACAAGGGCTGCATCGAACAATTGCATGCCTACAACCCAGAGCATCTTTCGACCTTCTCTCGTGAGGTACTGAAGATGATCCAATCTGGCGACGACGAATGGAAACAACACGTACCGCCTGAGGTCGCGACCGTGATCCAGAAACGAGGCATCTTCGGCTGCAAATCCTACGCACCAGAATCACGCCTCGCCGCCATGGTCGCTCCCATGGGGGCCGCCCTCGGCAACATGCCAGCCTCCGGTGCGTTCTCCACTTAAGCCAACCGAGGCATCCTGCTTGCCTCCGACCTCACTCCAACCTTCCAACGCCACGGCGGATCTCCGGATCTTCCGTGGCGTTTCTCGTTCTGGCCTCCCCGTGCGTGAACCTCCCCCCCTCTATCCACTCACGAAATTCACGAAAAAGTCTTTCAACGCACTCACCTGCAGGAACTGAAAGCCCCCTCAAAGGCAACCTAACGGACAACTGCACAACACTAAGACCAACAGGCTCAAAACTAGCACGTCTCTCACATTTCCTTCATCCAACGTTAACAAGCCAGCCGCCTTCATCTGCTTTAATCCCCGCGCTCGATTCCGGGGACTTCCAAAGACCTGATTCCCGGAGCCTCATCCCATCCATTTTTGCAACTCATTTCTTCTCCCCTGAGAACTTCAACACTCATGAACATCCAGCCCCCAAGCTCGCGTGCCCCGCGGACTTCTTCGCGATCCGGTTTCACTTTGGTCGAACTCTTGGTCGTGATCGCGATCATCGGCGTTTTGGTTGGTCTACTTTTGCCCGCCGTCCAAGCCGCTCGTGAAGCCGCCCGCCGCATGCAGTGCCAAAACAACTTCAAGCAATTTGGTATCGCTCTTCACAACCACATGGCTGCTTTTGGATCGTTCCCACCGGGCAACGTCAACTACGACGAAAACGGCAACCGCTTCAAAACGGGTGGCTGGCAACACGGCCAAAACGAATTGGGATGGCACTGGTTGCCAATGCTGTTCCCTTACATGGAACAACCCGGTGTCTGGGAATTGATCACCCGATGCGAAGATTCCGTCACGGGTCACACCATGAACCCTTGCGATCACTGCGAATACTACGCTGAATTCGAACACATCGGTCGCGAACAACTTGGTTCTTTCGCTGCCTGCCCTTCAGCTCCTCGGGTGACCAACCAATTCTCCGACGGAAGCTACGGCCTGGAATCACTCGCAAAGGGTTCCAACTACGCCGCCAACTGGGGTTCGGGCGACATGCTTTCTTGGGAAAGCGACCAAACCTCGGGTGCATTCGGCACCTATTACGTTCACCAAGATGTCATCATCAAGGATGGTGTCGCCGGCGACCGTTTCCAAAACCGAAACGGCATGGGCAGCGAAGACTTCCTGGACGGCATGAGCAACACCATGGCGATGAGCGAAATCCTCAACTACGACTCGAAAACCGACATCCGTGGTACCTGGATGTCACCAGCCATGGGAGCCACGATCTTCTCGGCTTACACCAGCCCCAACAGCAAAGAAAAAGACGTGCTGGCCGCCTGCGACGAAACCATTCCGGAAGACAAACTCAATCCGTACTTGGCTTGCCTGGAACAACGCGACACCGCCGAAATCTGGGCCGCCGCTCGCAGCCATCACACCGGAGGAGTCAACATCCTGATGGCAGACAGTTCCGTTCGCTTCATCACGGATTCAGTCGACAAAGAAAACGTTTGGCAGCCACTGGCAACAGCGAAGAACAGCGAAGTCTTCGAAATGCCCTGATTGATCGGACGCGACGACGACGTCCTCGGTGCTCCGCTGCACTTCCCACCTTCGCCTCCAAACTCAAACAGAGTGCTGGCGTACCTTCCCTCTTCACCCTCCCTCCGGGAGGGTCACCGAAAGAAGGGGCTGGGGCGGCTGAGTTCCAAATCTCCTGAACACTTTCCCCCCTTTTTCAAACCAGATGAAACTTCACAACCTGATCAAACTGTTTCCTGTTCTGGCGTTGCTCACTTGCATCGGCTGTGGATCCTCCGCTCCCCCCAAAGCAACCCTCGAACAAAACGCATTTGCAAGCGTCCTGGGCCTCGGCGATATCGCTGGCGATCCCAAAATGTTCCCCACCGCGTTCGTTGACGGAACGGCCCCTGAAAACCGCGAAGACTACGCTCAACGTGGCTACGAAATTGCAGGCGAAGCAGAAGTCAATGGCGACCAACTGACCGTCCCTGTCAAAATCTTCGGTGGCGTCGTTGCAACCTCCACCGCCGACCGTGCCAAAAAGGCTTCGGACGTTGGAACCACCACCCAAAACTGGGTTCTGCAACGCGTCGGTGAGGAATGGAAAATCAAAGACGCTCCCTTGGGTTGATCCCTTTTCAAGGCATCCCTTGTTCTCGAAGATCCTTTCTGCAAAGAGCCTCCAGTTTCTGGGGCTCTTGATGCTTTTGGTCATTGGAGTCTGTGCGGCGAGCGTCGCACGTGACCTGATGTCGATCGAACCTGCGCCTCCTTCAGACGCACGGCGAATGCAGCCTCCCAAAACCTCCGACGCGTCGATCTCCCAAGCCGTGAAGCAGTGGAGCCAATTCGTCGCCAGCCAATTCGCCGGAGACCAAGCCTGCCAGGCTTGCCATCCGACCGAATACGAAGCCCACCTGCGTTCCGGTCACTCGCGAACCGCCACACCAATGGTGGAATCCGAATTGGCTCAGCGACTTCTGCAACAAGGCGAATACGAAGATTCGCTGCGTGAGCAAACGTTCCGCTTCACTCGAAAAGCGAACCAGTTTTGGGTCAGCACCTCGACAGGGCAGGGCAGGGCGTCCACGAATGAACTCGCACCGTCGAATACGCAAACCTCTCGCGTCTCGGTCGCCGTCAACTGGCTGTTGGGCTCCGGCACCCACGCCCAAACTCCCATCGCAATTCAAAAGGATGGCTCTCGCGGTATCGAGATGCGTTGGTCATCCTTCCTAGGCAACGAGCAACTGAATGTGACTCCCGATCACGATCAATACGAGACTTTCCGTGAAGGCACAGCCGAGTGCTTTGGTCGTCCCATGGATGCCATGGATGTGCGTTCTTGCATCGGATGTCACTCCACGGTCGTCCCGCCTCCCCCGTTGCCACTCACTCCCCAAACCATGATTGCAAATGTTGGGTGCGAACGCTGCCATGGCCCACGCAAGCAACATGTCATTCTTGCAGGTCGAGGATTGCCTGAACAAAGCAAACCGATGATCAATCAGCACGATGCCAGCGCACACATGGAAACCTGCAGTGCCTGTCATCGCGACGAGCGGTCCGTTTCAGCGGATTCCACCGCCGCTGAACGAGCTCGTTTCCAGCCTTATGGACTGAAGAAAAGCGACTGCTACCTGCAATCGTCCGGTGAACTCACCTGCTCGACTTGCCACGATCCACACGACACCACCTCGCACGATCGCCCGCAATACATCGAGCAGTGTCAAAGCTGCCATCAACCGCAAGCTTCCACGATTTGCCCGGAAGCCCCGACGGGAGACTGCATCGAATGCCACATGCCGCTGACGCCCTGGACCCAAGGAATCGCTTTTCGCGATCACTGGATTCGCGTCGTTGAGGGCACCGCTTCGCACGCGACCGAGCCCAACTCGGAGACGCCTCCATGAGCGTCGTCACCCAGTCACCCAACACTCGTCCGGCCATGGATCCACCTGTCTCTCGATTGCGAGAAACATCGCAACCGAATGCCTCGGCCGACGCGAAAAGCGGGTTTCTTTTTTCGCCACTCATCGACCTCCTCTTCATTGCAAATTTGTTTTGGCCGCTGCTGGTCTTCGTCGATGTTTTCGGTGGCGCGACCACACACGAAGGCCTGCTGTTCTGGCAAATCTATTTCATCACTGCGCCACACCGATGGATCACGATTGTCCTGGTCTCCGTGGATCACCACAAAGGTCGAGACCGCCGGTGGCTGTTTGCCGCTTTGGCCCTCGCGATCCTGAGCGTCTGCGTTGGATTGCAGATGGGAACGGGGTCACTGCTTTGCCTCGGAATGCTCGATTACATCTGGAACGCTTGGCACTTCTCGTCACAGCATCACGGCATCTTTCGGATCTACCAACGCCAATCGTCCTCCAAACCAGTCGCCAAGTCGTCCGATCCGTTTGATCGGAACGCGGAAAGCGGTGCAGGCATCAGCCCCCCCAATACGCTGAATGGATTGGTACAACGCAAAGGGCCGCTGTTTCAAAAGATCTTCTTCCGCGGATTCCTGCTCTACACAATCGCCCGAGCCGCAGGATTGGGCTGGCCCGAAGGACCGTTTCCCTCGTTCGCTGGAGTGGAACCTCTGGATTGGTGGATGCTACTGATTCCTTTCGCATTTGCCGTTTCCGCCGTCCATGGATTTGTGAAGCTTGGCAATCAGGCCCTGGGCACCATGCTGTATCTGCTCAGCGTGATGTCTCTCTTCACCGCTTTGCTGTTGGCCGCTCACTACCAAAACAGCCAACTAGTCATCCAACTCGCACTGGTCTCCGCCATTTTTCATTCGATGGAATACATGTCCATTGTGACTTGGTCGATGAAGAAGTCTGGATCCAAGAAAGCCAACAATCCGCTGGCACGCCTCTCCAAAATTTGGATGCTGTTCCTGGTGATGTTCGTCCTTGTCATCGGCCTAGGAAACTACCTGCTGTCTCGTGGATTCTTTGAATCGTGGGTGCTGATCAACCTGGTCGTTGCCTTCTGGCATTACTGCTTTGACGGCCTGCTGTGGAAATCTCCCAAACGGGTCGCCCCCGCTTCCTCCACGGGTGCCGCATGACGCAACCAAACACCCCACCGAGAAAGAACGTTCCGGCAAACTGGCTTCTCTGGCCGCCCACGGTGATCGCCGTCTTAGTGGCCATCCGTCACTTGCTACTCGATCCGAGCGGACGCCTGGAGTGGTTTGGCCGCGAAGACATCTACGCCATCTCCATGTTGTGCTCCCTGCCAATCGGCTTTGTCGCAGCAAGACGAGTTGACAAGCGATCTCGCTATTCCGCGATCGTCCTGGGTGCTTGCTTGTTCTCAGCGTGCCTTTGTCTAGCGGTCGCGAGCCACGGAGTTGCACTGCCGAGCAGCCTATTCGCAATCACAATCGCTCGAGCATTGCTGTCATGCCTCACCGCTTTTGCCGCCGCAAACCTTTGCTTCGCCATCGCTTCACCGCAACCATCACCCCAGCTCGAACCGCCTGCGATTGGGGCAGGGCAGGGCGGTCAGCAAACGTTGCCCGGTTGGGCGTGGATGTTGTTTGGTGCGGCCACGATTGCGATTCCCGCCACCTACACGCATTCCGCAACAGGATCCCTCGAGAAAAAGCTGAACGAATCATTGGCCAGCAACCGCGTTGCCCTGGCTTGGAAACAGTGTTCACAATTGCGTCGATTCAATCCCAGCTTGACCGCCGCGAGCACTGACCTGGTAACGTTGGAAAGCAACCTTGGCGACGAAAAGGCTCGCTTGGAAGCAGAAGCCCAACGCCCCATGCCGAGGAATCTGACTCTCGCAATGGTCGGAAGACGAATCACGGCCCTCGTTCAGCTCGACCGCAATCACGAGGCTCTCGGCTGGATCCGACCAATGATGTCCGGTCGCAATTTCCACCCGGTCAGCCTCGACTTTTACGGACTGTGCCAACAGCGTTTGGAACAACCCGCCGAGAGCATGCGAGGTTACGAGCGTTCGCTGAAGCACTGGGAACGACAACCGGACAGCCCCGCAAAAAACAATGCGATGATCAGTGCCTACAAAGGCATCGCTTTCGCAGCCCGACAGTTGGGCAATCGGCGGTTGGAAGAAGAGGCCTATCAAGAGTTGGTGCAATTAGCCCCCACCGCCGAAAATCATTTCCTACTGGCGACCTCCTACAAAGAACATCAAAAAACATCGCTGGCGGCCGAGAATGCTCAACTCGCCGCGGAACTGGACCCGCAGTACGCCGAACAAGCCCGCTCGATGCTGACACAACTTTCCCGTGACCACTTCAGTTGCTTCTTAGTGCCTCGCTAACCGCCTGCCAAGCAAGCCGACAGGAGCAGATCAAACACATGGGCCGTTTGGATGTTCGCCCAGGTCACTCCATGTTCAACCTTCGAAGGGAGGGTAGCCCGTGGTTTGAACGCAGTGATTCAGCGTGAAGCCAGTGACACCGCATGCCTGAGAATCGGTAGCACGCACTGCTTCATCCCAGTCGTGACCGCCCCCGTTGATCCCGGCAACGTGAACACCACCTTGGATTTCATTCGTCCCGCCGTAGCACGACTGAGCATCGCCTTGGGACCGATCTCGGCAATTGAGATGGCACGAAAGTGCTCTCCAAATCCGGGCAAGGTTACATCCAACATGGATTCGATCACGTCGACCGCCATGTCTCGAGGCGCGATGCCGGTCCCTCCCGTCGTGATCACCGCATCGAGCGAATCGTCTTCGGCAAGCTCGCTCAACAGCTTCGCAAGCGGTTCGGAATCATCTTTCAGGATCATCCGTTTCGCGACGGCATGACCAACTTCCTCCAGCAAGCTGACGATCCGATCGCCACTGCGGTCCTCTGCTTTGCCACGCGTGTCGCTGAGCGTGATCACCGCAACGCGAACGGCTTGAGCAGGATCCACGTCCGGACAACCGCACTGGGTATCGGGCTGGGGTTGATTCACGACGCAGAGTCCTCACTTTGTTCCAACAAACCTGCTCGTTGCTGAGCATCTTCGAGAAAATAATTCACATCACTCAGATCATCGGCGTGAAGCACTTCATAGGCATGCGCGGCACTTCGCGACCGATACAACTGCTCCCGAATGTTGATGTCTCGCGTGATCGCAGTCGCAAACGCGGAAAGGATTTCCAAGTGACGCTTGCGACTCGATTCAGGCGTGGCCAACAACAACACCGCATGCACAAGACGTCCATCGGGTGTGTCGATCTTGATCCCTTTCTTGCTGATCCCCAGCACACCTTTGACATCGTTGGCACCGGGCTCATCAATGATCGCGTGAGGAATCATCAAACCAATTCCCAAGCATGTTGTCTGGGATGCCTCTCGAGAACGAACGGACTCCAGAAACTTGTCTTGCGGCGTGCTCATGGGCGTCGTGGCGTACAACAGGTTGGAGAGCTTTTGAAAGATCTCCTCCTTGTTCCCATCCAAATCCACCATGATCCGGTTCTCTTGCAAGAAATCTAACAATCGTGGTCGATCCTTCCGAGCCTCGCCCGCTTGTGTCAGAGCAAATCGCGTGGCACTTGGCCCCAGCAACTGATTGATCGCCAAAGCCGATAATCCGACCGTCGTCACCATCGACTGAATCTCCTCAGAGAACCCAGACTGTTCACTGCCAACCAAAATGATCAACCCAACCGCAACACCACCGTGCGGGAGCAACGACATGCCGAGATATCGGCGAACGTTGTCGGTTGCACCAGACAAACTCATCGCGGTGTATGAGCTGATGGTTTTGGCCAACAACCGAGCCAGAAAATACAACACCACCAAACCGATGACCGGCGGGATGTGAGTGAAGTCCAACTTCATTCCCGCGAACGTGTAGAAGAGCGCAAACAGAGCCCCTCCAATCGCATTGAGATAGGCCTCCCCCGAGCGAACCAAATCATGCCGAAAATTGGTCAAGGTGATCCCTGCAAAGGTGCAGGCCAAGATTCCGCCCGAAGTGCCGAAACTCGCCGCCGCACCCCAGGCCCCCAGCACGACCGCAACCATCAACGGCCCCAAGAACGCTGGACTGACCACCGTCTGAACTAGAACGATCGCCAGCAATGCACAAGCGGCACCGATCGCAAGCGTCACGGCGAACTGCACACCGACGCTTTCCAATGCATGAACCCACCCCGATTCATCTGCCAGAAACGTCGAGATGAACACAAAGACCGCGACGGCCACCATGTCAATCAAACCGATCGCCGCCAACAAAGTCCGAGTCAGTATGCCGCGAGCACGAGCCTCTTGAATCACCAACACCGTTGTCCCGGGCGCCCCCGCGATGGCGATGGCGGCGAACAACGCCGCCGGCGGAAGAGACATCGATGGATCCAGCAAACTGCCGCCAAAGTACATCAAAGCACCAACCAAGGTCGGCGTGATCAAGGCTTCTCCCAGCAACAACAACCCGATCCGTTTGCCCGTGTTCCGCAGGCTCCCGAAATACAAGGAGGCACCAACGGTGAAGGCAATGAACCCCAACACAAAATTCATGTAGGGACCAAATCGGTCCAACGCCTGGGGATCCAAAACCGTGTCCAACCCAGGAAACCGCAATTGGCGAAGCAGAATGCCCGTGGCAATCCAGCCCGTCACCTTGGGCAATCGGATCAGAGCAAATATCTCGCCACCGAGCACACCGGCGGTCAGCACCACCGCCATGTTGAAAAGCGGGTCATCGAAGTGAAGGTTCGGAAAAAAATCCATGTCCTGGCCATCTTTTGCCGAACAGAAATCGTCAAAGCAGACAGGATCCTAAGGAAAAAGCCCCCCTTTGGGAACGCGGCGCAACTTCAAAGGCCCGCATCGCGCAAGAACATCTTCAACTCCACCGCTCGCGCTAAGGCTGTGCAGTTTCCAAGTGCTGTCCTGCCAGGCGCTTCTCATCACCCTCCCTTTTGGAGGATCGAGCGAAGCGAGGGGAGGCGTTTCTCATCACCCTCCCTTTTGGAGGATCGAGCGAAGCGAGGGGAGGCGTTTCTCATCACGCTCCCTTTTGGAAACTTGGGGCC
>NZ_JBICHO010000347.1:0-13767 GCF_043100905.1 Rhodopirellula sp. JB055
CCCGAGTCCCGAGTCCCGAGTCCCGAGTCCTGAAGCCCTGAAGCCCTGAAGCCCTGAAGCCCTGTGACCCTGTGACCCTGTGACCCTGTGGCCCTGAGCCACTAAGCCACCCCTAATCCCGAACCGTGACACTGGCTTGTCGCATTTGCCGCGTGGTGGGATTCTCCAAACGAACCGAGATCTGAATGGCTTCAGGCGTCGCGACGAACGGCGGCAATGTCTCTCGTTCGCCGATGTCGTCCGCCCCAAATCGTCCGATGACGGATACGGCTCCCGCTTCATAGATGCCCATTCCTTCCATGCCATCAGTACCAAGGTCAGCGGTCGCCCCGGTCGTCGTGGTCCATCGGGTTCCCTCCGCCGTTTCGCTCACTCGCCTCTGACGGATACCATCTCTTTCGTACCACGAAGTGTAGGTATCAAAAGCAGGCTGGAAGAGCAAAATTGCATTCGCGCCCGACGTCAGCAAACGCCCCGAACGATACAGTGGATTGGAGTACGACTGCGCGGCATTGGAGAACGCCTCCAAACCAGAAAATGGCGTGAAGAGAGCAGTGTTGGACGCTGCAATGGTCGATCCGGTCGTCGTATTCACCCGATCTAAATACCGTGCTTGCCACCCCCGCAGCGATCCTCCCGCGAGCACGGGATAACACAGATCAACAAACCCACCATTGAGCACCGATGCATCGCCGTCTGCAATTGCATCCAGCAAAGCCTCGCGATACCCAGGGTCATTGGGACCGACCACCAAGTTATCGTCGGTTTCAAAATGCGCGACCTCAGGGTCAAAAACCTTCACATCAAAGCTGAGTGCGTTGTTGACCACCACATCCTCACCACGACGGTCCGCGCCCCAACCAATTCCCGGATTGAGATGCGTGTTGTTGTCACCCAGCACAAACTCGCGTCGCAAGAAACCACACAGTCGGCTCGGAGTGACCACAGCAGCTGCACCGGCACTGGAAAGCGGTGGCGCCAGCCGTGGAGTCGACGTGTCGAGGTTGCGCATGTTCAAGACGGTGGCAGGCCCAGTCAACGCGAGCACCGGCATCGACGTAGGAGCATTTCCCCCCGATCCAGTCAGCACGGAATTGGGAACCCGGACATGTGCGAATCGGTTGTGCGGAACGGAAAGATCCGAAAGAGAGTTGGCGGCAACATTCGCGGTGGGATTCCCTGTCGAATCAAAGACCCGACGTACCGACAAGTCGCATTGCTGATGCACGCCTGCCATCCCGTACGCCCACCCGGATGCAACCGGGGCAGTGCTACGAACAGTGATATTGGTCGCGTCCGGCCAATTGTCCGCTCGCATGAATGGTACCAAAACACCGCCAACGGATCGACTTTGAACGGGCAACCTCCCGGTAGAAAGATTGAGATCAGGACGGATCAACAAAACTCGCCGATGAATCTTCATCCGATCTGGAAGGCCGTTCTCGGTCGCCGTCCCGCTTCCTAAATCTGTGTCGCCGTCCACATCGACATAGCGGAGATACTCCGGATCGTCGGCGGCCACATTGGGATATTCGGGGCTGGCAAAGTACACAATCTCAGCATAGCGAGACCGAATCATCACCGGCTCAAAAGGAACCTGGCTCTCGTCGATGTTGGTGGTCCCAGGGTCGTCCGCCGGAATGCTGTAAGACGTCCCCGCCAGATCCGCTGCTCGCTGATCCAAGATGTAACGAGGCACCTTCCCTGAAAACCAACTTCCCTTGGGAGCGATGGCCGTGAAGGCGAGGTAATCATCGAAGTCCCCATAGCGTGAATCTGGAATGTCAACATTCCCATCTGCATCAATGCTGGCGCGGAACAACGATGAAGTCGCGTCGGTCACCGGCCCCTCGTAATACATGAAATAACCCGAGGGATCGGGGGCACCGGTTGTCGGCGTCAGACTCACCGTGCAACGGGTTGTCTCATCATTGAGGCGAGTCGTGATGTCACGCAACTCATTCGCCAATTGCACGTTGCCACGGCTCTCCCGAATCCGGGCTCCCACAAAAGCAAACGCCCGTGCGACTGCTGCCATCATCAACAGCGTGACCGTCATGGCGATCAACATCTCCACCAGCGTGAAGCCTCGCCGGGAAGCATCGCGGGCGTCCGGCGTGCCAAACAGAAGTGGCGTGGGTCGCGCAGTCATGGAATTGAGATTAGAAGGTTTCATGATGAATCACTCGAAAAGCAGTGCGGTATGCGGACGCGTTCTTACTGGAAGTACCGTTCGAAAACGACCGTGTCCCTCGCATTGACGTCTTGGCCAGGGATGAAGCCAACTGGGACCGAGCGATCAATGATGAACATCGCGTGATACCGCTGGTTTTCGCCTTTGTCTTCGTTGTATTCCGCACCCAAATTGTTGGTGTTGGTCGGGTCGACTTCAAAGAAACCCAACGTCATCCGAACGAGGAAGGTTTGCGAATTGTCCGATGCAAGATTCGGCATCCGATTCACGGTTTGGTATTTCAGGAACGCGTTGCGATTACGATCTTGTGACAAGTTCGTTGCCCCCACCACAGGTGTCTGGGTCGCCGCACGAACGAACAGCGAAACTTCATTGGGCGATGTTCCGCCGGAAGACTCCTGTTCGTCCAACCGGCCCGCGGCTCGCAGCAACCCAACATTGACTTTCCGGCGTCTTAAATCTTCGGATTCATCCTGAGCCGTCGTACTCAAATTGCGAACTTCCGGTGCTGCATCGCCCACTGTGGATCGTTTAAAGACGCCCGCGAACTGCGTCGGAAAGCGTGGATCCAATTGATTGGGAAGATAATTCACCGGAGTCGTCGCATCCGCATCAATCACCGTCGATCTGGTTCCAGTGGGAACATAGCCGCGACGTGACTTCACAAATTCGTTGTACGACAACTGGGTTGCTGTTCCTGTCCCCGCGGCAGATGTGTATTCGCCTGCGTTGAGATGTCCCTGCATCAGTCCCTTCCAAGTCGAGAACTCCTCAATCGTATTGAGGTTCACCTTCCCGATTCGGCGATTGTCTTCCACGAAGTTGAAAGGAGCGCTGTACAAATCCTCGAGCGGAGTGCCGTTGATCACAGCAGGCGGCACTGCGTCCGATTCACCTCGGAACGGAGGCGGCGTGCCCACAAACTCAAACAGAGAATGAAACTCGGCAGCAGGTGCCGCACTGGAATTCTTCACGTTCTCGCTGTGAAAGAAATTCAGCAGGTGTCGAAATGGCGAGATGAACGTTTCCGCGTACGCCGGGTCGGTCGTTGTGCTGCTCCCCTCGGGCTGAATCGCTGGATCGCCTGCGTTCACCACGCTGAATTCTTCGAACAATCGTCCCGCCGAACACGCCGGCACCAACATCAGATCATGCGGTGTGGCATAGGGTCGATTCAGCCATGGGTGCATCGCAAACGGAGTCGCGGGCCGTCCACGAATCGGCGTTGTCACCGGAGTGCCAAAGTTCGTGTTCAAATAGTTGAACGTTGTCTGAATATCAGTGCCCAGATTGAAGTAATCTGTTCCCCCAGCATTGGGAACGGTGGCCGGAACATCGGTGCTGTAAGAATACAGCACATTGGTTCCCGCTCCGTTCATCGCAATCCCATCACGCTGGCGACTTCCTCCCGCGTAGTCCAATTCGATGGTCGCCGTTGCCGCGGGATCACCAGTGCTGGTCACATTCGCAGGAGTTTCTTCTCCGCTAAACACCGTCAAATCAATCGCAATTTGATCGACCGTTCGATACGGATTCAGGGTTGGATGGAAACCTCGCGTTGGATCGGCAAGCCTTTGCAAGAAAGCGGTGCGGTAATTGGGCACCGTGCCCAGCATCGGATCCGCTACCGTGGCTGAATTCACAAAGGCTTCTGTAAGCTCTCGAATCGGTCGACCAGCCTGCATGTCCTCGGGTTCGTCACGCACAATCCCAGCGATCGGAGTCCCGCTGGAATCCAATTCCACATAGGCGTCCGTGAGCGGATAGTCTGCGTTGTCGATGTACCGACTCGTCGGCTCGGCGTAGTAGTCACCGGGTGCGATCGCAAGCGGCTCGGAGACATTCAACCCAATCCCATTTGGTGCGGTTGTGCCACTGTTTGTCCAATCTCCAGCAGGAAACCCTGACATGGGAAGGGCCAATCCCGGAAGGATGTTGGTCGTGGTGTTCGGCGTCAAGGAAGCTCCTGCTGCGTTGTACTGAATCAACCCAATCGCTGGAGCCGTGTTTTCGATTTCGAACGCCTGTTCGCTAGGCCCTGCCGGACCAGTCGTATAGTTCAGACTGCCAAACGTCGTTCGGATGCGTGGAGCAAGCGTCAGATATTGCTCGGGATAAAGCTCTGGCGCTGTACCGCTGGAATTGAAAAACACTTGCGCTTGCTGGGTGATATCCGGCAAAGGAGTGATCGCGGTTTGCAGTTCAGCGGTGTCGGCATAATCCGTGAAGAAAACGAATCTCTCCAACGCCAGGTTCGCAGCGGTATCATCGATCTCGTCCATCGCGTTTAGATTCCCAAGCTCTGGATGAAACGACAGTGTGTCCGGCAGCGTGTCCCTCAAGACGATCGGCGAACTTTCGTTGGCAGCGGGAGTTGTGGCCGGGATCGTCGAATCAAAATGGGGCTCACTGATCGCGATTCGCCAGATCGGGATTTCAATTTCGTCGCCAAGGGACACGACGCCCCAGTGGGTACCGTCATAATAAGTGTCGATCGTCCGGTCCAAATCAAGGTAATACGAAACATTGGTCCCTGCCGTATCCACGGTGTAGAGCTCTCGAGGAATCCCTGCGGTACTGGGATTCAGACTCGGAGCGATCACACGTCGCCGAGGACAATACAACTCCAAAAACAGAGATCCCTGAGGAATACGGACTTGATCAAGGTCCTCATCGGAATCAGATCCCGTTCCATCGCCCTTCTTATTCTCGGCATCGAAATCAGTGTCTCGAGCACGAATGTCGTGCATGGCATACGACTCTGTGAACAACAACTCCGGCTGTTCACATCCAAACACCACTGGGCTTTGAGCCGTTGGCATGGTGGTGCTGGTACCAAAAACTTCATTGGGTGTTGAGGTGGTATCGATCACGCCATCGCCGTCGATATCATCCGCAACCGCCCAACCGTCAAACGGATTGGGATCGTAAACGAAACGCGTCATGATGGAATCGGAATCGCGATAGTCCACCACATTCACCGCCCACTGAGCCAATCGTCGTGCTCGATATTCCTCCGGATCCGTTGTTGGGACAGCAGTGGCAAGCGTGTCACCGTAGCCGGGGTAGTTGTTCCGCAAATCATCGCTGATGATCATCATCAGGACGTACAAATGACGCGCAAGCAATTGCCGTGGCGACGCCATCGCCGAGTCATCCAGCGTGTAGTCGGGAGCATGACCAGCAAAGTTGGCATCAACGGTTTGCCCAGCGTACGACTCAAAAGCTTCTGTCTCGGTTCCGGTTGTTTCGCTGGTGTCATCCAGGACACCGTTGCCATCATCATCGAAACCCGCCAATTGGAATTCACGCGGCTCGTCCACCACGCCGTTGGAATTGTCATCCACTCCATTTCCAATTCGACGATTGATATTCAGGCGTTTTGCCAACCGCAGCTCCGGTGCAACCAAGTCGTTCAGTTGATCATTCGTGAGAGCCCCACCTCCAATCGAAGCGATGAGTGAACGAATTTCGTCATACGCTGATGCCGCATCGATTCCCGCATAGGGCGAGTCATCGGAAACACTGGTGGTGGTGAGCGCGTTGGCCAAACTGGCGTCCGCAGTCACGAGCGGGCGAACCAATTCGGTCAAACGCGCGGGCAGCAACTCACTGTCAAATTCATTTGCACGAACAATCGCCTCGAGCTCGTCTTCGGTGTAGCGACGGTCGCCGCTCAGACGGCCCGTTGGGTCGGACTCATAAGGATTATCGACCAGTTCGTCTGAATCCGGCTCCGTGATGGCAGTCGTCGCAGGGTCGTCCGTGAGTGTTTCCCCAAAATCAATGGGTGATGGTGATGTCGCCGAGGTGTCGTCATCATTGGCTGGAACCAAGGCGCCACTGAGCGACATCGCGTACCCGCCTCGCCCATAGGGATCAATCGAATGTGGGTAGACGGTCGTGCCATTCAGGACACTCGGGCGCCACCCCGTTGCCAAGACACCAAGCGCATCAGCACCCGATCGCCCAGGAACCATTTCGCTGGTGCCGGATCCAACGGAATATCGCCCCCGTAACAGAGGAAACAATTGCGCCGCGGTGCCAGGAATGTTGATATCCGCTGGCCCGAATCCCAGCCCACGGAAAGCAAACTGTGAGGCTCCTGCGGTGCCGGCCCAATCACCAACAACTTGATTGACGCCCACGCCTTGATTGATCAAAGCGTAGTTCCCGTGAGCGTTGACATTCAAACGTCCTGAGAGATCACGAATCATCGGCGCGATCAACGGCCGGAGCAATTTGCCTTCCGGCGAGGTCACCAGAGGCAGTCCCAAGTCAACCCAAATGCTGTCAGCAATTCCATCGAAATCGTTGTCGACGTCCCAAGGACCCTCGATCAAGGCGCTCGCCAACTGGTTCAAGCGGGCTTGAGCCGCATCGTAGTTTGGAGTGGCTCCTCCCGTCCGCTGCATCGGCAGCGGAGCACGCAGAGCAAAACTGGGGTTCCCGCCGGTGAACTGCGGGTGAATCGGATCCGATCCGCCTGCTGCGAGCAATCGCAGTTGATTCTCTGCGATCGGAATCGGACGAAATGTCCCCCGTGCGATGCTAGCGACGACATCCGAATAAATGGTCGACATCGATGTCGGACTCCAATCGGTCGTCTCATTCAAGATGTAATTGATCACCGACGGACGATGAAACGATGGAATGACGACTCCGCTTGAATCGCGATAGCTCAGAAACCAATTGTTGTAATCTGCGGCATCGTAGCTCTCATCGAAATCGCTCCCGTCGGTCGTGATGAAAGTGTTTTTCCCAACGACCGGATCCAGTAGGTTCGGCTGGATCGCTCTGGGCAGGGTGAATCCAACATTCCCGTACGTTGCGGTGTTGATCGGTGCCATCGCATTCACATTGGTCCCGTCATACCCAATGCCAACCGCGTTTCTGGGAACTCCATTCATCCTGATCGTGTCGCCATTCACAGGAACGACGTTGTCCAATTCGGCGTTGGTTGCAATCGTGAGCGTGTGCTGGCCCGATGTGGCGGACGTCGATCGCAAGACGCGAAATGACCGACCATTCAGATCCCCGGACGTGAAAGTGATGATCCGTCCGGTGTATAGATCGTCGACAACGTCCGTGGCGAGCGGTTTCCCTCCCGTCACGGTCGTGTCATTCTCAACGGTGAACGTTAAGTGGGTTGAATAGGTTAGGTTTGACAAAGCCGCCGCCCCCAGTACCCGCACCGCTGAAAAATCAGACCGGCCGTAGTAATCACTCAGCAAATCCTCTCCAAAAAACGGACTGGTTCGATCATCGGTCCCACGAATCAAGGTCATCAACGCTTCGTCGAGCAAGCTGGTTGGATGGCTCTGCTTGACGTTTCGTGACGCGATGGCGAATGACGCTTGCCGAGCTTGGTTGCTGAAAACCAAGAAGGCAGCAACCAGCACGCTGAAGAATGTCAGCATGCTGAGCACGACGAGCAAAATGACCCCGCTGTGTTGATTCGATGGCGACCGTTTCATGGCATTGGTCCGCGCGTTTCTAGGAAGAAGAGAGAAGAGTGAGGAGGGAAACTGCGTCAGGGTTGTTCGAGTGACCATCAGAGATCCGTCCAAGGGATTAAACGCTCCGTCACCGACACCACGTCTTCGACAATCGTGGCAAACGTGTTGTCCTGAAAAGTGTTGTCAGCGTACGGTTCAAACGGAGCGTCGAAGTTGAACTCCCAGTCGGGACCGTCCAAGGAAACACGTCGCCGCCACAGTTCTTCATCGGTGCGATCGATTCCGGACCGAGGTGCTGGAAGGGCCGCATCTCCTGTGCCCAGCGATGAATTACTTTCAGCGAAAAGCTCTTCCGCCTCCTGGTCCACCGCCACGACGCGATACCACCGATGAACGTGCCGGCCACCTGGGGACAAGCGACGCGACAACATCACCCAGTCGTTGGGGGCGAGATCCGAGGACGTGGTTGCCGAGGCGGTCAAGTGAACCACCCCGCCCGCACCACCTGAGAAACCAGAGGCAAACGTGACCTGAGCGACTCGTTCACTCATCCCATTCATCTCCGGAAGAATCGGGGGCGTTAGCGCCGCAGTCGGGAAATCAATGTCCACCACACGGTTCTGCATCACCACAATGGACAGGTTTGCGAACCGTCGGTTTTGCGTCGGCACCAGGGTCGCCATCCAACTGAATTCACCCGTTGGAATCCGACGCCCATAATCCGTCTCACCCGAATTCAGTCCAGTCAACTTGGCAGGAATCGTTGTGTCTTTCGGTTGCTGCACCACCAAATCGTTGACGCTCTCAATGATCGTCCGCGCCAGCTCTGCATTCACCCCTGAGAGACCAACCCGGGTCAATCGTGGTGCGTCTCCTGCCTCACCTGCTGGCCAAGGGTCAATGGATGGTGGTTCCCAGGTTGAGTCCGACTCAGCCGGGTTCAATAGCGGATCGTGATTGGCAACATAGTATGGAAACAGACTGTTGTCGTAGCTGTTGAATGAGGTGACGGTGCCGCCCTGAACCGCACGATACAACGGGTCGATGCAAATTCCACGAGAGGTTGTCCCCCCCGCAGAGAACAGCTGCGTGCTCTGGTTGAACGCCACGCTCGTCCCAGACATGTTCACCAAGTTCCCATTGCCCAGCCACGTGCGAACCAAGACCTCTTTGGCAATGGAATCTCCCATCTCAGCACCCACGCTCAGCGACACCGCATCCCGAGCCCGACCGCCCGCCAAAGGCATGACGGAAAGCAGACCGAGAAGGCCGATCATGATCACCCCGATCGAAAATATCACTTCAATCAGCGTGATGGCAGCGCGAGGATTCAATGAGTTGCGAATGATCATGGGGTCGCATCCAAGGTGTCTGAGAGAATCGCCAACGAGCGAGCGTCGCGAAGGGCGGCTGGCATCGACGTCGTCGTGCTCACCGAAGCGTTGGGGGCAACCACACACCGGCCCGTCGTTGGATTGATCACAATCCAAAGGGAATCCAAATTCATTAGGTTGGCGGGCGTGCGCGGATCTGCGTTGAATGGAGTGGTGGGCTGAAGACCGTCGCTGTCACCAATGCAGAGGTAAATCATGCCATCAGGAACGCCACGGTTTCCAATCGCATCGATGGAAGTCGTTTCCACTCGGCCGTCTGGCCCAAACACAATGTCGATTGCCGCGTTTGCACTGGCTCCCTGCGGCATGAACTGATTGCCATCAATGCCGATTCCGGAATAGGTCGTGTCCACCACGATCCCACGTGGAAACGTCAGACTTTGGCTCGTCGAGACCACCGGAGAACGATGAATGCGATACGGTACCGAAGCACCGTCCACCGGTTGGTGGGTCACGGGAAAGGTACTCGATCCTGAGAGCGGCGAATCCAAATCGATGGTCGCTCGCACCGTGTCGGTTCCACTGGTGTACCCGGTGAAGTCCAGCCGAAAGACACGTCCGCCTGGCAGCTCAATCAGGTCGCCATCCTTGATGGGGGCATACAAATCGTCGTTGTGCAGAACGGAATTGGAATCCGTGTAGAGGGTCAACAGTTGGTTTCTCACCCCGGAAAATTCCAGCCCAACATCCGTTGAGTCATAAGGCGGGTCAGGCAAAGATGGATTTGGGAAACCGCCTGTGGGCAGAGGATAAACAAAGGTCACCCTCGCGTCCGATGCCTCGCCGGTGTAAGGCGGAACGCCCCTCAACTGCCGCAACCGAACGCCAGCGGCAGTCCGAAAATCCACGGTCGACGCACTGCTGGCTCGCTCAATCCGGACGCCGACAAAGCGTCCTTCTGAAATGGCACGACTGCGCGCTTCGTCCAGATAAGCCACGATCGTTCGAGACGCCTGGCTCACCTTTTGGTCGCTGATCAAAGTGCGAACGGTTGGCAACGCAATCGCGGAGATCAACAGGAAGATCGACATCACGATCAACAACTCGACCAGCGTGAAACCACGCGAACTCAGCTTGGAGTTTCGACTCGAACCCGACATCAGGCCCACTGGTTGCGTGAGCGGCATCATCGCACTCATTGGGTCACCTGCAGTGAGAAGTTGGTAATGTTGTCAGCCAGCACTTCATTGGCCCGGCCAGTCAATTCTTCACCTGGCAACCGTCGCTCCGTGTCTGTGGCGTAAGTCGCACTCGTTCGATTGAAAACGCCCGGGTCATTGGCAGCGATGAACCGACGCATGTAGGGATCGACCCAGATGTAGTTTGACGAACCACGACCTGCGAACTCCGTTCCCATGTTGTCGACGTTCTTTGGCCACGCCCAAGTCGACGAGGTGTAGTCGTAGGCTTCCAAGGCAGTCCCCGATGAATTGACGGGATTGAAAGCGATCCCAAACTCACTGTCTTCGCCTGCGGAAATGACCAGCGGACGCATCGCCCACGGTGCACCGTAAATCCCATCGTTGACGTTCACTGCGGGCAGAACCGTGGATGACGACGGCGCTGGTGCCGTCGTGACGGAGTAGTAAAAGTCCGATCGAAACAGGTCAAACTCGTCAGCGATGTCGAGGTCCAAGGCACCATCGGGATCGTCAAATCCAATCTGCCAACGAATGAACCCGATGGGGTTCCCCCAGCCATCCAATATTTCAAACATGCCATCGCCGTCCACGTCACCGATGTTGCTGGTCGGGATCGCATCGATCGCTGGCGTTCCAGCCGAGTAAGACGTCGCGAGAATCAGATAAAGACACTCAGCACTTTGATACTCCTCCGTTGCTGCTGTCGTGACTCGACTTTGGTAAGCCTGAGCCAATGAGGGCTTCGAACCAGCGAACCACGAGACCGGAAACGAGCGACGCAACGACTTGTCGGTACGAGTGCCAACAATCTGTTCACTGGTATCCTTGATGAGCACGGGACTGGCGGCCCCATAAACGGATGCTGGTGCCGTCACGAAATCAGAGTAACGATCCGGCATCTCCATCCGCTGCAAATCTCGAATCATATTGAGGCGAACACGAGCGGCTTCCGTCCCAAGCACTTCAAACGACAACATCGTGTCACCACCCGCGTTCATCGTGCCCACAGTTGACGCGAAATTGGGAACCTCGATCGGCAGCGACCGATACTTGTACGAGTCGTACTTCTCTTGAATGACGCTATCAATCAATCCAATGATCGTGCGAGTGCGCGATACTCGGGCACTGGCGGTGACCCCTTGAACGGCAGCCAGCACCATGCTGGCCATGATTCCGATCACAACCATGACGACCAGAATCTCGACAAGCGTGAAACCCGTCTTCGATTGTTTGTTTGGAATCATTGAAAAACCTCAAGCCCGAATTCACAACGCACGGCGCTGAATGACTGATAAAAACCTCTCTTCATTCATCAAGGAATGTCATCTACAACCGCACCGTTGCTGAAGTTGGTGATGTTGTCAGCCGGGTACTGCTCGATGTCGCCGAAGGCCGATTCTTGATACTTTGAGACGCTGCTGACGATCAGATCCTCAGGTGTCGTATAGCTTGTTCCAGTCAAAAGTGCGATCGCCGCTCCCGAGTCATACTGAAAGTAGATTGGTTCTGCCGGTGAACTAGCGTCGACGTCATAGGACGCCGTCGCACCAAAGTTGTTATCAAGCCCAGCACTGATGATCTGGAACGTGTTCGGATTCATAAACTGCCATGCACCGAGTGCCTCCGCCTGAGTGCTGTAATTACTACCTGCTCGAATTGTGTTCGCATTGGTGGAAAGATAAGGCCGGACATATCCGTATGTTGTTGAACCGTACCCGTTGAACCCTAAGGTCGGATCATTGTGTGCATAGGTCCGAGAATCGAAGTACACAAATGGGGCTCCCTCCGAGTCTGAGCGGTAACTCAAAAACAGGTCGGTGTCGCTAGACAACCTACGATTCGTGCCAGTCATCGCAGCGCCTGCGTTGACCTCGTTGTAGTCCAACCGCGAGGTTTCAAATTCCATCAAGGCGTTGGGTCGGTCGATATTGACTTGAAAATTACTAGGGTCTTGGCGTTCAGCAGTCGTCGCACCACCGTACGTGTCGGTGCCATCGCCTGTCCAAGACAGCGGTCCACCTGGTCCGGTGAAAGGGCGCTGCGTGTCATCGCTGTATCCGCCCAATACCCATGGCAAGACTTCGTCCCGGCCAATGTTCGCCGCTTGATAAACACCTCCGGAATGCAGCATGTTGTAAAGCAACTGGTAATCATCCGTTGACATCCGTGGAAACGCCTTGCGGTAGTGCCTTTCAACCACGGCCCAACTGGAAAAGTCTGGCGGGTAGTCACCGTACTCTTGTTGGTATTGCTCGACGGCCTGTTCCAACGCGGTGATCTCCAGACGCAGACTTGTGACACGTGCCGTTTTCACTGCATTGGTCACGGCCGGGATCAAGACCGCCGTCAGGATCCCGATGATGGCGATCACCACCAGGATCTCCACCAACGTGAAGGCGGAGCGGGACTTGGGGGCCACGGGGGATGGCTGCAGGAGATTGGATCGAGCGTTCATCGCTACTCTCGGAACAGGGAAAAAGGTTCTGACGGTCATCCGCTTCACTCCACTGCAAAGCAGATGGCGGTGCGATTGATTGTGGAAAAGGTTTTGTCTCTCAGGTCCGGCCAACGCTCGCACGTCGGCCAGACCTCTTTCTTTGTTTGAATCAAGTCAATCCGGAGATCAGCGACACCAATGGCATGAACAAACTGATCACGATGAAACCGACCGCGAGTCCCAGGAACACAATCATCAAGGGTTCCATCAACGCGGTCAGAGCGTCCGTCATGATCCGGACTTCTTCGTCATAAGTGTCGGCGACCTTGTAAAGCATCGTGTCGAGTTCACCAGTCTCTTCCCCCACGTCAACCATGTTGACGACGAGGTCATCGACCACCCGGCCTTTGATCTTGGTCAGGTAAAACAACACGCACAGAACGGAGCCACCGACGATCATGTACAAGGACATGAACGTCAACATCTCAACCATCGTGCCGTCATCCAGCTTGCTGCATTTGCTGTTCAACGCCACGCTCATGACCATCATTACTGGGAAAGCACCAAACAACGCCCAGAAGACCGCGGTCATCGGGTGAAAACCCAACACGGAGTATTCCTTCAGCGGTTTGCTGATCACTTCCCCTTCGCGGATCTGGTTGCTGACGCCTGTGAACATTCGCTCGAACATGGCGTTGCCCGCCGTCTCTCGCGTGATATTGAGGGCCTCCAAAATCGGCACCCCTGAACTGATCAGTGTTCCCAGTGTTCGCGTTGTCCGAGCCAGAATGTTCTTTTCAATCAACGCCCCAAAAATCGGCACGCGAATGATGAACATGTCAAACCCGACTCGCCCCTGTTTGAACTTCCTCATCAATTTGACCAAGATCAAACCGCACACCGGCATTGCGATCAGCAGGAACCAATACCCGGCGATGTAGTTGCTCATCGCGATCAGCAACACCGTGGGCGCGGGCAGGTCCAAGCCAAATTCATCGAACATCTTTTCGAACGTCGGAACGATGAACAACATGATGAACGTCAGGATCAACGCGGCGACCAAGACCACGATGACCGGGTAGATCAACGCCCCTTTGACCTTTCGCTTGAGCGATTCCGCCGACTCCAAGAAGTCCGCCAA
>NZ_JBICHO010000348.1:0-3994 GCF_043100905.1 Rhodopirellula sp. JB055
CAACTCGCTTGATGCTTTGCCCGATGGCGGCGAGGTGACGATTCGTGCTGTCGCTTCTGATGGCCAACTCGCGGTGTCCGTTGTCGACACGGGCGATGGAATTCGTGATGACATGCTAGAGAAATTGTTCAGCCCGTTTTCAACCAGCAAACCGACCGGCGTCGGTCTCGGGCTAGGGATTTGCCGTCGGATTGCGAATTCGCACCATGGAGCTTTGATTGGGAAGAATCGAACTCAGGGGGGAGCGGAGTTTCGACTGACGCTGCCGTTGGCGGATCGATCGAACGACCGTCCCCATGACTCATCGAGTGACAAGGTCTCATGCAAAGTCTCTTAGTCATTGATGATGAAACCTCGATTTGCAAAGCGTTCGTTCGAGCTTTCTCGAGCGAAACGATTTCAGTGTTGACAGCCAAGGACGGTGCCGAAGGCGAACGATTGTTTACGGATGCCAAGCCAGATGTCGTCGTGATCGATTTGAGCTTGCCCGACATCAGCGGTTTGGAACTGTTCAAGCGGTTGCGTGAATTGGATGCGCGGGTTCCGTTCATTTTCATCACGGGCCACGGTACGGTGCAGTCGGCCATCGAAGCGACCAAGTTGGGCGCCTATGACTACTTGTTCAAGCCACTGGAACTGGACGAGATACGAACGCTGCTTGACAAAGCCTTCAAGCTCAGCCGGATGGTCCGTGTGCAACCGGTGCTCGCTGAATCCGATGAAGAGAAAGAATCGACCGGGGATGCAATCGTCGGCCGCTGCAACGCGATGAAGGAGGTCTACAAAGCCATCGGCCGGGTAGCGTCGCAGAACTTGACGGTGTTCTTGCTGGGCGAAAGCGGGACCGGCAAAGAGGTGGTCGCCCAAGCGATCTACCATCACAGTGCTCGGTCGACAGGACCATTCCAAGCAATCAATTGTGCTGCGATCCCGGACGCTTTGTTGGAAAGCGAAATCTTTGGTCATGAAAAAGGCGCGTTCACTGACGCACACCGGCAACGCATCGGAAAACTGCAACAGGCGGACGGGGGCACGTTGTTCTTGGATGAGGTTGGTGATATGTCGCCGATGACTCAGGCCAAGCTGCTGCGAGTGTTGCAGGATCAAACGTTTGAACGCGTCGGCGGCAACACGCCCATCCAGGTCGATGTGCGGATCATCGCGGCCACCAATCACGACCTAAAACAGTTGGTGTCCGAAGGCCTGTTTCGATCGGACCTGTATTTTCGGCTCAGTGTTGTCACGATCCAGTTGCCACCGCTGCGAGAACGTGGAGACGACCTGCGAGTGTTGGCCGAGTATTTTCTGCGACGTTACAGCAACGAGTTCGGAAAAGACATTCGGACGATCGCTCCGGAAACGTTGGACGTGCTGGGAGCGTATCACTGGCCCGGGAATGTGCGTGAACTCGAAAGCGTGATGAAACAATCGTTGCTGATTGCTCGCGGCAATGTTTTGCTGCCGGATTTCTTGCCGCCCCTGGGTGACATTCGCGAACACGCAGGGAACTCTTCGGGACCAGAGTTTCTCTCGGAAAAATTTGTTGCTGAGCGGCTCGAGGCGGGGACGGACAACTTGTATGCAGAAGCCATCTCCATCGCCGAGCGTCAACTGTTTCGTCAAGTGCTGACACACACGGCCGGCAACCAACTCAAGGCGGCGACTCTGCTCGGGATCAGCCGCGTGACTCTGCGGAGCAAGCTGAAGTCGCTGGGGATCGAAGCCGCCGACTTTGCGGGCTGAGTTCCACTTTCGCAGGAGCCCGTTGCTCTAAGATAGCCCCAGGCATCGCCTATCGAAGCTGCGCATTTGCGTGAGGCATTGGCTTTTTCATAACCCGACGCGTCAGCGAGGCGAAGTCAACATCGTTTTTCCCTCGCTGACGCTTCGGGTTTTGAGAAAAACGCAACTTCAAAACTAACGCGGCGGGTTGGGACGAGTGAACGTAGCCGGATTCGCCAAGAATTCGGATGAAAGCAGCTGTCGAGCGACGACGGCGGCGGCAGCGTGCTTGTGGATTGCCACAGAGATCAAGGATCGCACCGAGAAGGGGTTTGGAGGATGTGCGCTATTTCATCTCGGTGAACTCTGTGCTCTCGGTGGCTGAACGATATGCAGCGGGCAGGAATTGAGCATTGCTGGACGCCTCGCTTCGTTCGAAGCATCGGCTGGGTGCCATGCGAGACATGGCCTACAGTGGTGTCCCGCTTGTCTGGTGCAGCCTTGTTTGCCGAGAATAAAAATTCGAATGAGCGCGAGCCGGAAACGGCACGGGACAACCGAATTCCGGCGAATCCGGCTACGGGTGAGAGTGATATGAAAAGGATGTACAGGTTTGTTTGAGTTGCGTTGTACGGTTCGAAATTGCGAGCTGGCTTTGTCGCCGGTGGAGGGTGGGCTGCGCTGTGAGAAGCGGCATCACTTCGATCGGGCTCGCGAGGGCTATTACAGCTTGTCCCAGCCACAGGATCGCAAGTCCAAACAACCGGGCGACGCGGATGCGGCGGTGCTGGCTCGTCATCGTTGGCTTCAGCGTGGACATGCAAGCGGATTGATTGATGCGTTGCGTCCTTGGGTGGCGACTCGGAGCGACGCCAGCAACTCAAGGACGATCGACCTGGGTTGCGGCGAAGGCACCTTTGGGCCGGCTCTGTTTGGCGATTCGCCAGGCAGTTACTGCGGGATTGATCTGTCAAAGAAAGCGATCAAGTTGGCCGCTCGCGGGTGGCCAGAAGCGACTTGGGTCTGGGCCAATGCGGACCGGTCCCTGCCTTTGGCGGATGGCAGTGTGTCATGCGTGATGTCACTGTTCGGTCGTCGGCCGGTGTCCGAAATCGCTCGCGTGCTAACGGACGATGGAAAGCTGATCGTTGCCGTGCCTGGCGAAGAAGACTTGATCGAACTTCGCGAACATGTGCAGCAATCGGGGCAGCGCCGAAGTCGCTGGGAGAAGGTCGTCGACGAGATGGCCGCCAGCGGATTGAAGCTGGTTGAACATCGACTGTGGCAGCAGCAGGTTGACCTCGACAGCGATGCGATTGCGGACGCGATGGCGATGACGTATCGCGGCGTGCGGTTTTCGCAGAACGCTCGCGTGCAGACCGCCACTGCGATGCCAGTGACGTTGGCCGCTGATTTAATGCTGTTTGGGCGGTGAGGTGTAGCCGGATTCGCCCAGAATTCGGAGGGACGACGCGGAGGAACATCCGAATTCTGGCGAATCCGGCTACGAGTCTCGCTGCAACCCGTTGGACCGCAGGTAGGAAACGATCCGCCAATATCGCGTCCAATAGTCGGCGGCGAAGGGAGTTAACTCGGGATAACCGGGAACCAAGCACCCGGTGAACTTGTAGTCGGCATAGCTGTCGATTGGCACAAGACCGGCACGCTCCGGGTTCCGAGCGATGTAGTCGCAGACGGCCTCAATCGATTCTTCCTTGCATTCCTCATCCTGCAAAACGTCATCGTAGGCCTGCCCCTGCAACTCCACCTGGAGTCGCTCCAGCACATCATTGAATCGGTCGCGAAAGTGACGCATTGCAAGACGCTGATCACTGCTCTCAAACAGTCCCATCCAAAGCATATGAATGTGATCTGGCATCAAGCAATACACCGGGCAAGCGATGGCGTATCGAAAAGCGGTGTGGGTTAGAAGCTCGCGAAACTTGTAGAGCAAAATCGGTTTGCACCAGCCTTGTTTGCGGTCTTGAATGACAAGACTCCAGTGCACACAAGCATCCCCACGATAAAACTCAGGCGGGAGTCGCTTGAGGTAGGAGTACTTGTTGGACGGACGCTTCATGACCCTATTCTGAGAGCAGGTGGAAGAGCAATGCTGGTTGCGGGACCGTTTCGACGTAGCCGGATTCGCCAAGAATTCGGAAGGACGACGAGCAGAGACATCCGAAATAATGCGAATACCGCTACCGGTGGGGGCGGGAAGGAGTTTAGATTTATCCGGATTAGCCAAGAAATAGGTGGGGCGACGAGCAGG
>NZ_JBICHO010000349.1:0-4105 GCF_043100905.1 Rhodopirellula sp. JB055
ACTCGACGCGTCACACGATACCAGCTTCGGCCCGCCGATCGACTGTTTGTTCTACCAGTGGACGCAGGATTGCCTTCAGCTCGACTTAAGGGACAAGACGTGGCGTTGACCGAAACCGTTTCAATGCCGTGCAGTCCAAGCCGGGCGGCAGGAGTCATTCGGCATTCGAGCGGCGATGGCAAACGCGACTGCTCCTACGCGCAGTCCTGGCCAACGCCCAAATGACTCACATGAGTTTGGCCGATCCTTCCTGCCGACCTGGCTACTCGGGGTGTTTTTGCAGTTTCATCAGAACGACATCCCCGGCGTAGCAACCACCTTCGTAGCAAAGTTCCTTGCCGCCTCCGCCGCCCGCGAAATGGGGTTGAGCAGCGTTCCGAAGCGGCCAGCCTGGTCCGTTGGTCGAGCCTGTGAGATAGAGATTGCCGCGTGGATCGAGGCAGCACGCACGACCGTAATCGTAGCTTGGACCGCCAAAATAGCTGCTGAATTGCAGGCGTGAGAAATCTGCTGATAACACGGTGAGGATCGTATCGTGCTGACTAGATCGCTGAGATTGAATGGCCGTCTGGGGCCGTGGGTAGTCGTCGGAAGAAGTTTTGCCGGCAAACAAGACATCCCCGCTGGGATGAACTTCAATGCCGTCGGGTTCCTCGTCCCCGGAGCCACCCACCAACGTGCATGACAGAAGCGATCCCGTTTGAGTTGAGAACTTTGCGATCGCGACGTCGTTGGCTCCGCCTGCCAATTGGGTTTGGAACGCTCCTTTGGTGACAGGCAAATCATTGCTGTTCGTCCAAGTCGCCAAATACGCGTTGCCCATTGAATCCAAGTTCATGTTGTGGGTGCTGTTGCCCTCTTCGATTCCGCTGCCGCCAAAGTAGGTTCCAAACAATAGTTTGGAACCATCGGGACTGAGCTTGGCGACGAACGCGTCGCCTTGTCCATTGTAAGTCCGGTCGTGGGCTTGGTCGGTTGTCGGAACATCGTCGGAGCGTGTGGTGAAGTTCAGGTACACATTCCTATCTGAATCAGTCCGAATCCCACAATTGGGAACCTCCGGTCCGGAGCCGCCCAACCAAGTCGCCCAGTGAACACGACGTCCGTCGCTAGCAATCTTCACGGCGCCGATTTCGACGTCCCCTGCCGGGCTTGGTTGGTACGCGTTGGCAAACCAAGACTTGGGAGGCAAGGGCCCCTTCGCGGTGTAGTGCAACGCGAGGTAGATATTGCTGTCAGCATCCAAAGATAGATCGCGACACAATTGGCCGACACCAACATAGCCGGCCCACTCGATCGCGGAGCCGTCCGGGTTGAGTTTCGCGACGAAGCCGTTTTGCAATCCGTAGATACCGTTGTCGGTACCTTGAAATTCAGATTGAAACGCATCGTCCGTCACCGGGAAACCGGGGCCCGCGCGTCCGCTGACATAGACGTAGCCTTTCGAGTCGACTTCCACCGCGTAGGCTCGGTCGTAGTTCGGACCTCCAAGCAAGGAGGACCAAATCACTCGTCCTTGTGGATCAAACTTGCTGATGAACGCATCGCAATGACCGCCGCTTCCGACCTGTTTCCCCGAACGATCGTGCTGGCGCTGGAAAGCACCTTCGGTTGTTGGGAAATCGGTGGACTGGGTACCACCAACGATGAAGACGTTGCCGGATTCATCGACACAGACATCCCGAGCGTGTTCCCAGTCACCACCTCCCAGAAAGGTCGAAAAGCCGATTTCATATTCGTCTGCATTGGCAGCCGAGACGCCGATGGAAAACGAACCCAACAGAGCAGTCGTGCTTATCAGAGCAACCAAGCCGCACAGTGCCGCAGGGTTCAAGAATGTGAACTGGCACAACGGACCTTGGTTCAACAGCGAGATTGAAAGACGACCTCGCAACCGAGTGAATGAATACATGTTTCTCTTTCGTGGTCGCTAAGCAGGTTGACAGGAATGAAGGGTGACAACGATGCGAACCGTGTGGGCGTTGGTCCTGGTTGTGCGTGGAAACCCTGGCAATTCTATCCGACTCTGCTTCCTGACGGCTCCTGCTTCCGCGCTCAGTATTCGCTGATTACGTTGCGGTCGGCTTTGTCACAGAGGTTGACGAAGATCTCGGAGGAGACTGATTCGGTCAATGTGCGGGTGGATCCGTCCGCCAAAACGATGGTCACCAGACCGTCGTGGAAGCTGTAGGGCGACGCGTCGTTGTCGACGTTGATGAATCTGTCGCAGGTGTCGCAGCCTTTCAAGAGTCCGTCGGGGGACCAGTTGTAGATACCGACTCCGTTGTTACCAGCCCAAGGTCCATAGCTGTAGAACTGGGCGTTGGTAGGTGGTGGTTGTGGCTTGCTCAGCTTCCAGTGATCAGGTTTTCCAGCCATTTCAAACAGCAGGATCGTATTGCTGGTCCCATCCAAGATATCAGCGAAACGGCTTCCCCGTTCATTCAGAATGCCACAATCGGAGTCCCACACATGGACTTTGTCTCCAGTCGGTGTCTCTTTCAAATGATGCAAGCCGCGCACGCCCTGGTAGTCGGTTGCGGTACCAGTGATGTCAGGAATTGCGTTCACATCGGTGGTCCAGCCAACGTTCCAGCCGGCATAGATGGGCATCGTTCGCTCGCCCGGTGTCGAGGGACAGATGAACGCGGGCACTAACTGATTCACCGCGGGTTGATTGGCAACATCATCGAAACCGTAGTGTTGGTTGTAGATGTCATGAAGATTGGAGCCTTCGATGTATGGCAAGATCATCGCCAAGAACCCCGTCACAACCTTGGTCGGATTGCCAGTCGATCCGACGCCATCATAAACCAATCGGCCGGGCGGCAACCTTCTCAAGGCACTGTGGTAATTGTGGCAAGCCAACCCAATTTGCCGCATGTTGTTGCTACATTGCAGCCGTCGGGCGGCTTCTCTCGCTGCCTGAACGGCTGGTAACAAAAGACCGACCAAGACACCGATGATGGCGATCACGACCAGGAGTTCGACCAAGGTGAACGCGCGACGATTGGACCAATTTTGTTTGGAAAACCCCATGAGGTTCCTCCGCGAAAGAAAGAGATCAACAGTGTGTTGTCACGTTCCTGGCTGGCGGAGGAAAAAGTCGGCGAAGCGACGGTTCCAGGCTGGCTTGGTTGTTGCAACTGCGAATTATTCGCAACTCTACATGGGGGTGGTTGGGTCTTGCAAGTCCCTCCTTGAATAGACGACCCTCAATTCTCTGATTTGCATTGAGTGAGCCTCCTACCGGAGCAACCTGCTTGGGGTCCCATGTAACGAAACGATTCCAACAGATGACGGTTATAGCTTGGTCGTTGCGTAAAAGCTCATCATGCTGAAGAACATGGCCGAAGCGGTGACGACGCTGATCGCGATCACGATCCCGCCGATCCAACGAGTGCGTTTGATCTGCCACCACATCAACAGTCCGGTTACACCCCAGGTGACCATCGCAATTGCCATTGCATCAATGAACAGCGACCAAAACCGCCGCCCATTCCAGTGGGGCGGTTGGCCGTGAGACGTGTGCAGTCGCACGAAGAACGCGCGGGGCGAATACCCGTCTTCGCCGGTGTACCGGGTCACATCCAAATGCCCATCGCGAAGAACGTAGGTGACGCGAACGGGCTCGCCATCGACGTTGGCTAAGAAATTCAGTTTGCTCCATCCTAGAGGTTCCGGCTTTTCGGTTGAGTCGATTCCCACTGCACTCAAGACCGTTGGCACGGTTTGCTCAGCAACTTTCACTGGGTTGGGGACGAGATCGACGCGGTTGATCTGCTGCAGAACAGGTTCCATGGGCTCTCGGTTTTCCGGGAAGGTCGCCACCCAAGCCGACTTGTCGACCGGGTTCAGATGAACGGCATGACGGATCCCCGCGTCCTCGATTTGAAACCCAATGGCGTTTGTGAATTCGGGTGGATGATCGGGATTCAGCTCGATCGATGAATCGGGAGCAGCAACGCGCATCGCGTCGACAACTTGTTTGGCCAGTTCATCCTGATCCGGGAAATTCGCCCAGGCAGAATCCGCCAACTCACTCGCATCAACTTGGTGCATGACTGCTTCCGGAAACAAGCCGACATGATTGAGCATGGCTCCC
>NZ_JBICHO010000350.1:0-13308 GCF_043100905.1 Rhodopirellula sp. JB055
AAGTCACTGCGTGACGGGTTTCACGCCGGCAGATGGCTTGGGAACGGGGAAGAAAGTGTTGGCACGTCGCACGCTATCGGGATCCACTTTCTCAAGTTCCTTGATTGCTTCGGCGGCCTCCGGTTTGGGGCATGCCCGCAAGTAATTGACAGCGGGAACACGGACCCAATTGTTGTCTGCGTCGGCGTCCAAAAACAATTGCTTGATGCGATCGACTTGGCTCCAGTCTTTCCAACGCGCCAAGTCAGGGATCACCAAGTCAGCCAAATCCGGTCGATCCAGAATGTGATGCAAAGACGGCACCAAAGCGCTTCGAGCGATCACACCACCTTCACTGCCGTGAAACCGCAAAGCCATGATGGCGGCATAGGTATCGGCGTACGATGCTTGCCGATTTTCAAGGAACAGCTCATCGATTACCGGCAGCCCCTCTTCTCCGGCGAGGGTCAGATAACAGCCGATCAGAGCGTCCAGTCCTGAACGAGAGCTTTTTTGGGTGCTCCTCAGCATGGATTCCAGCATGGGCAAGTCTTCTTCCCCGCCGCAGATCCCCAGCAACGTTAAATACATGCGTTTGCGATCAGGCGACATCTCAGGGTCTTGGACCCATGTGACCAGAGTGTCGTGATCCAAAATCGATTCGATCTTTTGAATCTCTTCGTACGGGGTGGACGCGAATTCGTCGTAGGCGTCGCGTGACAGCATCGAGTCTTCGTCTTGCAGGTAGTCGTAGTAAAAAACCAATCGTTCGGCCGGTTCTTTGCCGGCCAACCGGGTGATGTTTTCCAGGTACTTCTCGCTCTTCGGCGTCAACGGCAAGCAAGACCATTGCATGTCTCGGGGGTCCACTCCGCTGAGCATAAAACGTCGTCCCTTGGCCACATCGCCAAAGTAGACCGCGGTGACGGTTTGCCCGACTTCCACGTGTTCAGCGCCTTTCAGAACGGTCTCGATTCGCATCTTGACCTCATCCGTATCGGCGTTGCGTGTCAAATCGCTTTGCAGCGCTGACGCGACGACCACCGCGTCCATCACTTCCATCTCCTGACGCAGCGTCTGAGACACGGCACTGCAAAATGGGCAGGCAGACGCGAACGGGCCGGTCAACAGCGTTCCGAGCACCAGCACGCCAACGAGGACACGAGCTTTCAAAGTGATCATGAATTCACAAAAGGTGGTGGGTAATTGGCGGGACATCGAAGACGCAATCGGGTGCCAAGCAATCAGAGTTTACGTTCCAGATTGGGCGAGGTTCAAACCGTCTCTCACCGAAATTCTAGCACCTGACGCAATAATCGGAAACGAAACGACTCATCCTGATCGGTGGGTTGTGCCGATAACTCCGATGAAACCGGTGTGGACCACTCCACGCGGGAAAACCACGAGATCAAAAGATCCATCGCCAAACGCGATTCATACCCGGGGGGGAATGTCGGAATGTACCAACGAGCTACCATTTTGGCCGCAGCAGCGGCTGTTTTCTTTGTAGGCTTTGCCTGCGATTCTCCTCGCGCCGCCGCCCAGGGCTACGGTGCCCCTGTGGCAATGGGAGCCGGTGGGACTCTTCCCAATGCAATGGGACAAATGGGTTATCAAGGCCAACGTGCCTATGGCCAAAGCTGGGGATCATCCGCCGCGAACACGGACTGGAACCGGATGTACCACTACCCCTACGTCTACTACCCCCAGAACTTTTGGGGCCAAGACTACTACAAAAGCAGCGACAGCCTGTACCATCGCTACCCCACCGAAATGAGAATTCCGGTCTACAATAAAAGCTGGCACAACTATTACCCCAGCAATCGCCGGTTCCACAAAGGACACCACTTCATTCTTGACACGTTCTAATCGATCGTCCCGCCCCAAATCGCTCATCAAACAGCTCGATGCATCCGCCGCTCGCGTGTGGATCATCGACGCTGCCGGTGAATTGATTCATCTTTCGCCAGCGATGGCGGAGTGGTTGGGGAATTCAGGCGAATCGGACGACTCGCGAACCGTCGAAAAACTGGCAGAACTCTGGGTCGACGCTCTTCGCCCTGACCCATCGATCCGTTTTCGCGGCCACCAAACGCGACGAATCACCCTGAACCCAAACGCAGTGGACTCATCCGATTCAGGAAAAGGTCCAGGCAACGGTTTTCAAGGCCAGGGCTCGTTAACGCGGGAACCCTTGACGGAAATCGCACACTGGGTTTCGCTCGGCACCAGCGGTTACACCCTGGGCTGCGTGGGCGAATTCCTCCGCGACAGCGATGTGCCATTGTCCGACTGGCTGGGCGAAGGCGGCTTGCGTCAGGAGTCTCAGCTTCGCGAATTGATCGCCAAGCACCGCTCGTCCAACAAGCGAGCGGCGGACATTCTGTTGGCAGGCGAATCCGAGGCAGCCGAACGATTGCGTCGGCGTGTGACGGCGGCAACCTCCATGCGTTGTCACTTGGGGTTGTTCACGATGACCAACGCCAGCAGTCGTGAACTGGCACTTTGGTTGCACGACACGTCGATCCCAGGCGAACCGCTGACCATCGTCGACGGGGCCTTGATGGACGCAGAACTCTTGGAAGCCTACGCGGCACCGGCCATCCACTCGATCAACCGAAGTGAATCCGGTCGCGGCAAGGCAACCTTGCTGATTGAACGCTTGGACGAAATGCCCGATGACGCTCAATTGAAATTGACTCAGTGGGTGGATGCGTTCGGCGATCACCTCCGTCTGATCGGTTTGCTGGATCCGCGACGCGTCATCGAGAATCAATCGCAAACCAACCCGACGGTCGATCCGTTGGACGCACAGATCGCTGAGCTGACTCAAATGCCTCAGGCGGTCACTGGGATCGCCAATACACTTTTGAGTTTGATGTGCGCGATGCCGATCACGATCCCACGACTGAAGGATCGTCGCGAGGACATCCCCGCGCTCGCGATGGCGCTGCTTCACGAGGCCTATCGTTCCAATCAATCGCGAAAAACGAGTGCGACGACGGAGACGCCGCGTTTAGGTCGGGATGCGTTGGACGCATTGACGCTTTATCCCTGGCCAAACGATTTCGATGAGCTTGCCGAAGCCATGCATTCGGCGCTCGGGCGTGTCGTCGGCGATCGCATCGGTCGCGAGCACTTGCCGTTGGTCATTCGCTCCTATCGCGTTGGCCCAATCTCAAACTCGGAGCAGAAATCCGAAGCGGAGCAAAGCGACAAAAATTTCCGAATCCAGTCCCTGGACGAAGCCGTTCAAAAATACGAACGAGAATTGATTGACCGGGCCATGAAGGCGGCACAAGGCAACAAAGCCGAAGCGGCTCGCCGATTGGGAATCAGTCGCGCTCGGTTGCTTCGAAAATTGGAGGGATGATCGTCGTGGGCCCCCAACTTTGGATCACCGGCCCCGACGCTGAGCGTTGGTTCGATGCCGCCCAAGTGATGTGGAATGCCGATTCTCAACTCGCTCGCATCGCCTCCCTGAATGAACTGCCCCTCTGCAAGCGAAATTTTCGTACGCAGCAAGCTCCGATCGCCGAGGTTGTCCTCTGGGCCGGCGACACAACCGGGATTGTTGAATTGATTCAGTGGCTGAACTCGCCGGCTGCTCCGGCCGGACATCGTCTTTACATCGCGGCGGGTCAATGGTCCGATGCGGAGCGTTCCGTCCTCCAGCGTTTTGGCGTCCGCTTGACCGTTGCTGAACTCACGGACCTGGTCACCATTCAGCATGTCGTGAAGGCATGGTCCCTTCGCGTTCCCCAATGACAGACAGATTCCGCTCCTATCCATGACATCCCACTGCGACACCCTAGCCACTCGACTGACGGGCGTCGGTCGGTCCGCCGTCGCGGTGATCGGTCTGCGAGGCCCTCGTGCGGCTCAGTGCGTGGACGAATGTTTTGTTCCCGCATCCAACGCTTCCCCAGCAATGCAGCCAGGGCAGGTCCGATACGGCACTTGGAAAAGCCGCCAGGACGTCCCTGGCGAATCGATTGTCCTGACTCCGATGCCCGATGGTGGGTTCGAAATCCATGGGCATGGTGGCGAAGCGGCTGTCAATGCGATCCTGGCCTCTCTCAACGATCGCAATGTCGCCACCGTGGACGCATCAACCTGGCGGCGGAACGAATCTATCATCGTGACCGAAGCAGAACACGTCTTGCAGAGATGCGTCACCGGTCAGCAAGCCGCGGTCGCATTGGACCAAACCCGAGGTGCCTTGGTTCAGTGGTGCGAACATTGGATCGAACGTCTTCAACTTGCGCACGACTCGAACGCTCCGCTTGCACAACAAACGGTGTTGCTCGATCAACTTCACCAAGACGCTCGGACGGTGTGCTCCCATGGCGAACAAGGGGTTCGGTTGATCGAACCTCGACGGTTGGTTCTCGCCGGTCCACCGAACGTCGGCAAAAGCAGCTTGATGAATCAGATCGTTGGTTTTCGACGCAGCATCACACACGATTCCGCCGGCACAACGCGAGACGTTTTGCAGTGCGACACGGTGATTGCTGGCGTTCCGGTTCGGCTGAGCGATACCGCTGGCATTCGCGAAACAGCTCATTTGACCGAGTCAGGAGCCTCGATCGAACGCGAAGGCATCCGCCGTGCGTCGCTGGCGATCGAAACCGCTGACCTGCTGTTGATCGTGTGCCAACCATCGACCTTGGATCAACGAGCCGAATTTCGAAACGAGCTCCCGATTTCGAATCAGACGATCGTCCTGGAAGTGCTCAACAAATCCGACCTGCTAGTAGAACACGAACGTTCGTCCTTCATCGGAATCAAGCACCAAACCATCGCAAGCGAGGATGACGATCCTGGAATCGGAAAGTTGATGAACACACTGGCCGGGCATCTGTTGTCGACGCTTCCGCCTCGTCATTCGCCAGTCCCGATCAGCCAACGACAACAGGACCTAGCGTTGAGACTTTGCCAGGCAAACTCGTTTGACGCGGCCAACGCGTCGTTGAAAGAATTGCTGACAGGAGTTGCCCCGTGACCGCATCACCGATTGAGTTGGAAGTCACTGACAAAACAAGGGCAGCGATGCGCGACTGCATTGCCGGTCAACTGCATTCGCCAGTCATGCGAACACTGTCCAGCGGAACCAAAGCCGTCCTCAAGGATATCGCCGGACTGCAAACTCGCGCCACCGCCACGCTGGGCCCACCAATTCGCGAGGGAGAATCATGGTGGGTGAATCGGCGCGCGATCCAACAGTCCACGACCCGGCAGGTGGCGAAATTCAAAGCCTGTTGGTTCGGCGATCAATCGGTCACGGACATCTGCTGTGGAATTGGAGGCGACCTGATCGCCTTGGCTCGCCGCGGTCCCACCACCGGCATCGATGCCAACCAATCGTTACTGTCTTTCACCGCCGCGAATCTGATCACCGCAGACGTGAACGCGAATCTGCGTTGCTTGGACGTCATGGAATCTGAACCGGCTGATGTCGTGAGCGGGTCGAACTGGATTCACATCGATCCGGATCGCCGCGTTGACAATCAACGTCACGTCCAGCCTGACGCGTGGTTGCCGACATGGGAACGCACCGAAGCGCTGCTCAATCAGGTAAACGGCGGCTTGGTGAAGATGGCACCCGCCACAACATTGGATTCATCCCTCTCCGATGCCTGCCACCTGATGTGGATTTCATCCGGCGGCAGCGTCCGTGAACAAACCGCGATTTGGGGCAGTCTGCCAACGCCTCCGACAACTTCCCAAGGCGCCGCCTCATGGCAAGCGGGCGGTCGAACGGCGGTCGTTTTGAAACACGACGCGGCACAGTGCTACTCCGCCGAATCAGGTGACTCGGCCGATCCTGCTTCAGTCGCTTCGGCAGCCCAAAGCTGGATGATCGATCCGGACGGAGCCATCCGGGCGGCAGGCCTGACGGACCATTTCGCTCGATCTCACGAGGCCCAAACTCTGGGCGGTCCCTCCGGGTTCCTGACTGCCGATTGGAACGAACCAGAAGATGCCCCCTCATCGCCTCAGCATGCCTGCCAACATCTCGCGATGGTCGCTCCCATTCGCGATCGGCTGTCCTGTGACGACCGAGCCTTGCGAAGGTACTTTCGAAAGGCAAACGCGTATCCCGAGATCATCAAGGCTCGAAGCGTCGACATCGACCCCGGCAAATTAGGCAAGAAACTCCGCGAGTGCGGAGAGACTCCGCTGGCGTTGTGGATCGGTCGAAACGGCAAAAAAACCTATGCCGTCGTGACGGAACTCCCCAAACAGCTCCCGGCTCAAGAGGGGTGAGCGAGCAGCAGCGACCATCACGTCAGGGTTCGCACGAGCATTCGGGTTTCAATTATAGTGGGGCGGTTGAGTTCGTCTCAGCTCAGCTTCGCTCTTCTTCTTCTCGATTCGGACCACGGTTTTATGGGCGTTCGTTTTGCTTGCCATGCGTGTGGGAAGCGACTGAACATCAAGACAGAACTTGCCGGACGGCGGGGCGTTTGTCCCTCGTGCTCGGTGCGGTTTCGCATTCCTACCCAAGACCAACCCCAGTCCATCGCGGTCGACGAAGAATCCTCGGGAACCCATTCTTCCACCACGGCCGACGCCACTGACGTGGCCGGCGACCTGGCATCTTTGGAGCAGCCATCCGAGGTCGAAGCATCCGAATCGGCGGCCACCCACGAGTCCTTCTCGGCGTCCGCCGCCGGCGGATCGACCACGATCGAACGCCCGCAAACCAAGCCCCAAAATGCGGCGGGATCCGCCACTTCCACCGAATCTCTGCCGACCAGCCCCGATGCGATCCTCGGCGACTCGACTGCCGTCTGGTACGTTCGCCCGCCAAGCGGCGGCCAATATGGTCCGGCCGACGGCCCGACGATGAAGCAGTGGATCACCGAAGGTCGAATCGCCGATGCCGCGATGCTGTGGCGTGACGGATGGCCGGACTGGAAGCCCGCCGGCGAAATCCTGCGTCAACTCAAACGGGGCGGTTCCACCCACGAGAACAACCCTTCCGGCGAAGCACACGCTCCTCAGAAACCAATCTTGGCAACTCCCGGCAACGCACATCTTGTCGACGGAAGATTGGTGGACGCACCTGCAGATCGTGACAAGGTCACCGTTCTCAATCGAGGCGGCCCACTCGATTCCAGCAAACGCAAACGATCGCGGAAACGAATTGCCGCGACCGTTGCATTGGTGTTGGTGTTGTTGCTTCTCGTGGCCGCTCTGGCGTTTGTCATTTTGCGCTGACGCCCTTCATGCCCCATTTGTGTTGGCCACGAACCAATCCGACCAATAGCATTCAACTTGCCGCCTTGGCCAAACGCTTGAGATTCGCGTGCGTCTGAACGTGCAGTTCCCTTAGCAACTCCATGTCGCTCAGCAAAGCACGCCTCAGTTCCATTGGAATCTTGGACACGTCCACGCCGCTGGATTCGTTCTTTCCAACCTGCAAACGACGACTGGAACTTCGGACTTCCTCTCGTTCACTCTCCGTCATCGCATGCTCAGAACCACTGGCTCGCAACACCTCATGGTGCGTGTGGAAATAGGTCGGGCTATCAATCAACTGCTCCAGCATGGATGACTTTGGCAGAGCAGCCCATCGCTGCCCAGATTCCAACATCGCTTGCTCGTAAAGTTGGTACACCTCCGGCGGATTGGTTTCCTCTGGAATCACCAGCAACCGAAGCTTTGCCAACGACCTGCCGATCTCTTTGCTCGCCATGACCATCGCCAAGGGGACCGCCAAGATCAGTCCAGCGGTGATCGGCAGGAACCACACCGCCCACGATCGGGCGAACGTGAAAACGGCCCCCGTGATCGCGACACCAAGCAACGTCAGCATTCCGTAATCGCGTATCGCTTGGAACAAAGGCAAACCATGCTCACCACGTTGCTGTGACGACCATTTGACTTTCCGACCTCGCAGCGTCGAAACCACAAATCGAGTGTGCATGATGGCCATGATTGGCGAAAGCAAGACCGACAACACGATCTCCATCAACACCCCCAGCAACATTGAAATGGCACCACCGAATTGCCACGCCCGGCCCCGGTTCACCACACTGGCATAGCCATAAAATTTAGGCACCAACAACATCGTCATCGCGGCAACAAACAAACCAAGCTGCATCGTTGTTGGCGACACGGACTGAAAAAGAACGACGTCTGACGGCGTCCTGTTTTCCAACACCCAACTCGCAACGCAAAGACACGTGAACAAAATCCAAAGTGGCGAACTGGCATAAGCCAACACGCCGCTCAAGAAATGCAATCGGCTGACCGAATGAAAGCCTTCGCTCAGCAACAACCGGCTGTGCTGCAAGTTGCCTTGACACCATCGTTGATCACGTTGGGCATAGTCCGTCAGCGTCGTGGGACATTCTTCGTAACTGCCACCGATGTCATTGGCCAAACGAACTTTCCAGCCTCGGCGAACCAGCAACGATGCCTCGACAAAATCGTGCGAGAGAATCTCACCGCCCAAGGGTGCTTGTCCTGGCAACACCGGTAGGTCGCAGCAATCACAGAACGCTTCCACCCGAATGATTGCGTTGTGCCCCCAGTAATTGCCTTGCTCGGCCGCCCAAGCATCGAACCCTTCGCAGAACACGGGACCGTAGGCCGCGGCCGCGAATTGTTGCATGCGAGCGAACCACGAATGCCGGCCGATCGGCGTCGGCGGGACTTGCAAAATCCCCAGCCGATCATCGGCTTCCATCCGCCGAACCATTTCCACCATCGTGTCGGGTTCAAGCAGACTGTCCGCGTCCAGCACAATCATCAACGAATAGGGATCCGACCACCGACGACAAAAGTCAGCGATGTTCCCCGCTTTGCGAGCCACATTTTCGCGGCGATGTCGGTAGTAAACGTTGCAGGATGTCTGCACTTCCTCATCCAACCGATCGGTCAACTGAGACCAGGCCAACTCTTCCGCGAGCCAGACCTCGGAATCGTTGGTATCACTCAGGATGAAGAAATCAAAACGGTGATTCGGTCCTAAACCTCGGACCATCGCTTCCACCCGGGCAAACACGTCTTCAGGTGACTCGTTGTAAACCGGCACCAGTACCGCTGTCGGCCTCTCGTCGGCCACCGAGGTGGGTTCGCTTGCAGGCGTTCGGTGACGCAGTAAACGCACGAACCCCAACGTGGCGACGACAAACGAAAATCCAATCCAACCGAACAGCAACGCAAACAGCGGAACGCTCATCCACTCCAACCATCCGCGACCATTCGCCGACATGGAAATGACGTAAATCGTCGTTCCAACCACAGTGATCAACAAGGCGAGTGTGGCGATCACCCAGCGGATTTGCTTGGTCTCTTTACTGACCATCGGTCATGGCCTCGGGTTGTTGTCCGCGGGTCTTTTCACCGACCGAACCGAACCATGCCATCACGGGTTCTTGGATATGCCGCGAAGCCATTTGCATCCACCATTGCGGCCGCAAAGGACCAATCAACAGCGGTGTTTCATTGGGGCGCAACGTCCGCGTCCCCGACTGAGGAATCACACGTCGGCGCCGGCTCGCCGCCCCCGCGGGTGCATTTGATCTGGGTTGCGAAAACAACTCGTCAATCGCTGCCTCCAATGTCAATTGTGGCAGGCGTGGATCATTGCTTTCACCACGCGTTTGCTCCGCTTCACCGGAATCAGCATCCACCCGCAAACGTTGCTTTGCGAGTCCCACGAAGTAGTGCGATTGATCACGCACGCTGTCGGGATGGTGGTTCCCACAGCGATGCAAATAGTCCGCAATGACAGACAGAGATTGGTCGTTGAGAGTGTTCATCGGAAGAGCCTGATAAGAAAAGGGGCCAGTCGAACGAGTGGCGCGTGGGCTTCACGTGACGCTTTACCAAACGGTCAAAGCATCGACGTTTGCCACCATGAGGGTTTATCAAATCCCGCGCCGGAATTTCCGGACGGATCCGCAAATTCATTCAAAATTTCTCTAAGGGAGCTACGAGCGGCTCTCGAACCCCATCAAGCTTCTTGAGAACGCCCTCGTGTTCACGAGAAATCAACATGAATTTGTTGGGTGCAATTGCGACATCGACGGTGAGCCAGTATTCGGGCGAGTTGATTGATTTGCTGCCACCAAACTGGGCAGCGATTGCCGCTGGCGGCATCAACGCAGAATCAATCATTTCCAAACAAAGGATGGATGCAAATCGAGCATCGAACTTGCGAGGCCACTAACGAAGCCCTAGCATCCACAAACCAACGAACAACGACGCACTAAACCCCGTAGTAGAGTTACACCTGCCTTCTTGGTAACTCATTTTGCTCCGGGACCAGAGCAGCGACGTCGCAGCGGTGCACCCCCCGCCGCCTGCGAGCCGCCCCCGCCACTCCCCCCGCCAAACTGGATTCGTCCGCATGAAGCGACGTTTGCTTCTTTCCGCTCTCGCTGCCGCGCCCTTGCTCGCGGCGCATCGTCTTCGTGGTGACGGAGACTTCTCGATGGTCTCCGCTGATTCTCAAGCGGGAACGGATGATCGAATGATGGACGAGAACTCATACCCATTTCTAGATGACCTGCGACATCGATGTTATCGGTACTTTGAAGAAGCAGCCGACCCGCAATCCGGACTGATCTCCGACCGCGGACATGCCGACGGGAGCTCCTTCAGCACCTATGCCAGCACAGCCGCCTGCGGTTTCGGTTTGGCTGCCCACGGTGTGGCAGCGAACAACGGCTGGATCTCTCACGAGCAAGGCGCCTCACGTGCTCGAACGATGCTGGACTTCTTGGTCAACCAGGCAGACCATGAACGCGGATTGGTCTACCACTTCATTGACAGACTGACCGGACAACGGGCCCTCGACTGTGAAGCGTCCACGATTGACACCGCGTTGTTGATCGCCGGTGCAATGCACGCTTCACAAGTCTTTCAAGACGATCGCGAATTGGTCGAACTAGCGGACGCTCTGTACGAACGAGTCGATTGGCGTTGGATGCTTGGCGACAACGGTTGTCTTCACATGGGTTGGCAACCTGAAACCGGGCGACTTCCCTATCAGTGGGACCGGTTCAGTGAACTGACCATTCTGGTTCTGCTCGCGATCGGAGCCCCGAGTTCTCCGATTCCTCCGAGTTGCTGGACTGCTTGGCGACGCGACACACTCCTTCATCACCAGGGTGAATCCTTCGTCAGCTACCCGCCTCTGTTTGTCCATCAATACCCGCAAGCGTTCTTTGACTTTCGTGCCGTTATCTCTCCCGACGGTCGCAACTATTGGCGAAACTCACAACTAGCTCACCTGGCACAAATCGACTTCCAGAAATCCCTTGCCGCTCAGTCGCCCAAGCGATTCGGGCACTACGGGGAAGACCTGTGGGGTCTGACCAGCAGTGATTCATCAGATGGTTACCGTGATTGGGGCGGCCCCTACCAAGACGGCGAAGCACAACCTGATCGTGGCATCGATGGCACAGTCGTCCCAAGTGCAGCGGGCGGCGGATTGGCGATTGCCCCCGACCAAGCGATGCGGACCCTTCGCTATCAAAAGGAGACGTTCGGGGAGTCCGTCTATGGTCGCTATGGCTTCGTCAACGCTTTCAACCCCAAGCGTGGTTGGATCGGATCCGATGTGATTGGAATCGACACGGGAATCACCCTCCTGGCCGCATCGAATTTGTTGGAGGAAGGCGTCTGGCATCCGTTCATGAAACACCCCGCCGCCCAGCGAGCCTTCCGATTGGCCGGTTTCCGCCCCTTGGTCGGTTAGCAAGGGCTTCGAGCCCGAGAAGCTCGCTTCATCTTTTCACTTGGGCACGCTGAGTGCTTCGCGGAAGCTAAACTGCTTCGGTGAATCCACTGCCGTGCGATTCTCCCCTGCTGCTTGTCTTCAACGGGACCAGGTGTATGAATTTTGACCAACGTGCTGTGAGGCTGGCCTCTCTTGCCTGCCAAGCTATTGTCATTGCGATGTCGATCGCGGCCACTCCGGCCAAGGCGGTGGACTTCATCGACGTTCGTGATTTCGATTCCCTTTGCGAATTAGCCGCTGAGCGATCGCTAGCTGAATACGTTCCAGCCCCTCCGCTGCCGGAGCCTTTGGCATCATGGCAGTACGACGACTACATCAAGGTGAAGTTTCGACCGGAACGAGCCACTTGGTTTGACCAGGGACTGCCGTTCTGGTTGGAAACGTTCCACCGCGGATTTGTCCAAACAGACTTGGTCGAACTGTTCACTCTCAATCCTTCGCCACACGGCGAGCCAATCGTCCAACGCATCGCGTTCAGCAACGACGACTTCGTCTACGAGGCACCATGGCAAAAAGCCGAGATTCCGGCGGCAGGTCATGCCGGTTTCCGAGTCGTCGGTCCTTTCCCAGATCGCCCCGACGCACAAGAAATGCTGAGTTTCATCGGCTCGAGCTACTTTCGGGGGCGCAGTGGAGACACCATCTACGGTGCGTCCGCTCGCGGGTTGGCCCTCAACATCGCGATGATGCAGGAAGAAGAGTTCCCAGACTTTCGCGCCTTCTGGATTCAGATGCCAGCGGTCGATTCGGATCAAATCGCGATCCTCGCCTTCATGGATAGCCCAAGTGTCACCGGGGCATACCGTTTTCATTTGCTACCTGGCAATGAAGTGACACGGGTGAAGGTCCAAGCCCGAATCTTCTTCCGTGACCAACCGGAAAAGATTGCGTTGGCTCCTCTGACCAGCATGTGGATGTGGGGCGATGGACTGAATGGTCCACCCAAAGACAGTCGCCCATCCGTGCACGACAGCGACGGGTTACTGATTCAGACGGGTCCGGAGGAATGGAGTTGGCGAGCGTTTGCACGCCAAAGTTATCCATCCGTGACTTCGAAAGACGTCCAATCGCTGCATGGGTTCGGTTTGATCCAGCGGAACCGAGCCTTCTATCACTACGACGATCATAACGCACGCTACGACAAACGGCCCAGCGTTTGGATCCAACCTGACTCACCTTGGCCCGACGGCCGAATCGAATTGCTTGAACTGCCGGGAGCCCATGAAGGCATCGACAACTTGGCGGCGTACTGGTTGCCTCCCGAATCCTCTTTGAAACTCTCCACCGCCCCAGAATCAGAACCCGACGCAAGCACAAGCGACACCGAAACATCCACTTCCCCCGACACAGACCAGAACACTGCGACGGTCTCGAAAGAGACACCAGGCCAAACCAGCGACTCACCCGAAAACGTTTCCCCTTCGCTTGAGTTTGCTTACGAAGTCAGCTTTTTCGCGGGTGACCCAGCAAAGCACAACGTACTGGGCCGAGCGACGAACCAGAACGTCACCCGACCAGATGACGCGGGTGAACCGATCGAAATGGAGATTCGATTCGCGGGCCCT
>NZ_JBICHO010000351.1:0-4828 GCF_043100905.1 Rhodopirellula sp. JB055
CAGCGATTTACCTGGCCACGTTGTATCCGCTGATCCATTGGCACGCTCATCTGCCGAGGCACTTTTGGTGGTTTGCCGAAGGCGACTTCATTCAGGTGCCGGAGTTCGCGGCGACGATCGTGATGCCGATCTACTGGCTCAGCATGTTGGCCTACGCCGCTCGCAGCCTGAACCGTGGTTTCCGGGAAGGGGCTTGGAACCCGGGCAAAGACATTGTGGTTTTGACAACAGCGGTGTGCTGGTACATCGGCATCATCACCTTCAATTCGGACTACGCGTTCACGGTCACCAACGTGATCATTCACGGCGTGCCGTACATGGTGCTGATTTATTGGTATCGATGGTGCCGAATCGCCGAGAGTTCTGATTCGGCAACTGACCAAGCTTCGGCTCATCCGCCTCGCCCGACCTCGCGTTGGCAAACCAACACCGGCCGAGTCGCGTTGTTCCTGGGTGTGGTTTGGATCCTCGCCTACGCGGAAGAAATGCTGTGGGACTTCGGGATCTGGCAGGAACGCGGTTGGTTGTTCGCTTGGATGCCCCCTGGTTTCGCGAATTCAGCGGGCGAAACGCTGGCGGAAGCATCCGTTTGGCTGGCCCCCGCCTTGGCGGTCCCCCAGATCACGCATTACGTTCTGGACGGGTTTCTTTGGCGACGCAGACAACGAGCATCTTCATGACGACGTCCGAACAGCAACGACTCGACGAAGACGAACGCCGCGAAAAGAATTGGAAACGCTGGGGGCCGTACCTTTCCGAGCGTCAGTGGGGAACGGTTCGAGAGGACTACTCCGAGGGTGGCAACTCCTGGAGCGATTTCCCGCACGAACACGCTCGCAGTCGCGCCTATCGCTGGGGCGAAGACGGTTTGCTCGGGTTCTCCGACCGCCAGTGCCGACTGTGTTTTTCGATTGCACTTTGGAATGGCAACGACACGATTTTGAAAGAACGCCTGTTTGGACTCACCGGTCCGGAAGGCAACCACGGCGAAGACGTCAAAGAACTCTACTACTACCTGGATTCAACGCCAACGCATTCCTACGCCAAGGCGATGTATCGCTACCCGCAACAGCGATACCCGTATCGCGACTTGGTTAGCATCAATGCACAACGCGGACTGAACGATCGGGAATATGAACTGATCGACACAGGATTGCTGGACGAGAATCGCTTCTTCGATGTCACGGCCACTTACGCGAAAGCGTCGGACAACGATTTGCTGATCGACATTGCGATCACCAACCAAGGCCCGGACGCTCACGACATCACGCTGCTGCCAACGCTGTGGTTCCGCAACACCTGGGTTTGGGGATGTTTGCACGAAGGCTGCACGGCAAAGCCCACCATTCAAGCGATTGATTCGCACATCGTGCAAACGCGACACGACACACTGGAACCGTTTGTTTGTGCGTTTGAGAATCAACCGGACAGCGAACTGTTGTTCACGGAAAATGAAACCAATTCCGAACATTTGTTCGGCACCGAAAACTTCTCGCCGTACACAAAAGACGCCTTCCATCGGTACGTCATCGACGACCAAACTGACGCGGTGAATCCCAAGCGACACGGAACCAAAGTCGCGGCCCTGTATCGTTGGAACTTGGCACCGGGCGAAACACGACACGTCAAAGTTCGCTTGAGCGAGACAGAAAAGGTCGGCGAGTTTCATCCGGACCTGGGCGACGCCTTTGACAACACCCTGGCTCAGCGACGCGAAGAAGCTGACGAGTTCTATCAAGCCATCATTCCGCCCAAAGCAACCGACGAGCAGCGTCTTGTTTCCCGGCAGGCCTACGCGGGGCTGATGTGGACGAAGCAGTTTTATCACTACATCGTCGCCGATTGGTTGGACGGTGATCGCGACGTGATGACGCCTCCCGCCGCACGCCACAATGGGCGTAACAAAGATTGGCGGCACCTGTACGCTCGCGACGTTTTGTCGATGCCGGACAAGTGGGAATACCCTTGGTTCGCGGCTTGGGATTTAGCGTTTCACATGATCCCAGCGGCTCGCATCGACCCCGCTTTTGCAAAGAAGCAATTGATGGTGCTGCTGCGTGAGTGGTACATGCATCCCAACGGTCAGTTGCCAGCTTACGAGTTCTACTTCGACGACGTGAACCCACCGGTTCATGCGTGGGCATGTTTACGTGTCTTCCAAATGGAAGCCGAGACCGGCAAACGCGACTACAAGTTTCTCTCGCAAGCGTTCCAGCGGTTGCTGGTGAACTTCACTTGGTGGGTGAACCAAGTCGACAGCAACGGCGACAACGTTTTCGCTGGTGGGTTCCTGGGCCTGGACAACATCGGCGTCTTCGACCGCAGCAAAGGTTTGCCCGAAGGAGCCGAACTGGAACAGGCCGATGGAACCGCTTGGATGGCGTTCTACTGCGGCACGATGATGTCAATGGCTCTCGAGCTCGCTCGCCACGATCGTTCCTACTCCGACATGGCATCGAAGTTCCTGGATCACTTCATCCGCATCGTCGACGCAATGAACGGCGGTGAGAGTGGCGGGCTGTGGGACGAGGAAGATGGCTTCTACTACGACCAACTTCAAATCGATGGCGAGACCCATCCGATGCGAGTCAAATCGCTGGTTGGGTTGCTGCCCCTGATCGCGGTCGAGATTCTGGACGAAGACTTGCTCGCGGACTTGCCCGGTTTCCGCAATCGTTTGGAATGGTTCCTGAACAATCGACATGACTTGGTGCAACACATCACGTTTTGCCAAACGACCAAACGCCATCACCGAATGTTGATTTCCATTCCAACGCAAGAACGTTTGGAACGCGTCTTAAATATCCTGCTCGATGAATCCGAGTTTCTTTCTGACTTTGGTATTCGATCGCTTTCGAAGAAACACAAGAGCGAACCGTTTCGAGTCACCGTTCGGGACAAAGAACACACAGTCGCTTACGTGCCTGGCGAATCCGACAGTTGGATGTTTGGCGGGAACAGCAATTGGCGAGGGCCGATCTGGTTCCCGACCAGTTACTTGTTGATCGAAGCCTTGCAGCGGTACCACGAGTTCTATGGCGATGAAATGCAAGTCGAATGCCCGACTGGATCCGGGGTCAAAATGAATCTTCGCGAGGTGGCCGATGAATTGAACCGCCGGATGTCGAACATTTTCTCGACGCCCGCAGAAGGCGGCTCTCGCCCCTGTCTTCGCGGCAGCGGAATGAAGAGTGACGAATCGCTGTGGCAGGACCAAGTATTGTTCTACGAATACTTCCACGGAGACACCGGCGAAGGCTTGGGTGCGAGTCACCAAACCGGTTGGACGGCGCTGATTGCAACTTGCATCGAGCATCTGCACGGACGCATCACCGAAGGCGTCGAGTAGCATCTTGCAGATGGATCCCAGCTCGATGGAACAGTTGGGGACAACTGTTCTATTCTGGCAGATCGCACCGAAACCGGTCTCAGAACAACAATTGCTTTCGCGGACGGATCCAGTCGTTCCGGTTGCTGAAAAGACGTTTCGAAACGTGTAGATTAACAGCTCGACTTTGAATTCCCCGCAATGGATGCCCTGATGACCGTCGCTGACTCTGTCTCCGCCAACATTCGCCCGATTCGAAAATTGCTGGCTGCCAATCGCAGTGAAATCGCCACTCGGGTGTTTCGGTCGGCACATGAATTGGGCATTCGCACGGTCGCGATTTATTCTCACGAGGATCGATACGCGCTGCACCGATTCAAAGCCGACGAGGCCTACCAAATCGGGACTCCCGGCGAACCAATCCGGTCCTACCTCAACATCGACGCGATCGTCGGGTTGTGTCTGAAGCATCACATCGACGCAGTGCACCCAGGTTACGGATTCCTGTCCGAGAACCCCGATTTCGCGAAAGCACTGACGGACGCAGGCATCTTGTTTGTCGGCCCCAGCGAACAAAGCTTGCGAGATTTGGGCGACAAAACCAGCGCCCGTCGCTTGGCCGAAATCGCAGGCGTGCCAGTGCTCGGCGGAACCGCTCAAGCCGTCGCGTCGCTCAAAGAAGCCACCGATGCCGCGGAAAAACTCGGCTACCCGATCATGCTCAAAGCGGCCAAAGGCGGCGGCGGTCGAGGCATGCGAATCGTGATGGAACCGAGCGAACTGGCCAGCTCGCTCGATTCCGCTCAACGCGAAGCCAAAACGGCATTCGGAAGCGATGAAGTGTTCCTGGAACGTTTCGTCCAACGAGCCCGGCACTTGGAAGTCCAACTGCTTGGCGACCGACATGGCAACTTGGTTCACTTGTATGAACGCGACTGCAGCGTCCAACGACGGCACCAAAAGGTGGTCGAACTTGCCCCCGCACCAAACCTTTCCACCGAAATGCGTGATGCCATCTGCGATGCGGCGCTGCGAATCGGACGCGCTGTCGGCAAAGACAGCGGGGGCTACGAAAACGCGGGCACGGTCGAGTTTTTGCTCGACGTCGACAAAGACGAGTTCTACTTCATCGAGGTCAATCCACGAATCCAAGTCGAGCACACGGTGACCGAAGAGGTCACCGGCATCGACATCGTTCGCAACCAAATCTTGGTCGCTCAGGGCCATCCGCTTCCTAGCGAAGAAGTCGGTCTGCCATCGCAGGACGGCATCCGAACCATGGGATTCGCGATGCAGTGCCGGATCACGACGGAAGATCCCGCCGCCGAGTTCCGCCCCGACTATGGCCGAATCAGCCACTACCGCAGTGCGGCTGGATTGGGCGTTCGTCTCGATGCGGGCACGGCATGCTGTGGCGCCGTCGTCACTCCCTTCTACGTTTCATTTTTGGTGATGGTCACGGCCCGAGCTCCCACCGTGGCGGCGGCTGGTCGCCGTATG
>NZ_JBICHO010000352.1:0-13754 GCF_043100905.1 Rhodopirellula sp. JB055
CCAACGGCCCGGCCCCCCAACGGGGGCGGCCCCCCCCCCCCCCCACAAAAAAAAGTGGGTTTTTTGGGGGGGGGGGGGGGCGGGGGGGCAAGGGGGGGGGGAAGATGCGGAATGTGTTCCAGTGCATCATTCTGCCATCGACCTTGGGTTTGACGGACTTCCAAGTCCGTCGTAAGTCATTGGCAGCGACGGACTCGGGAGTCCGTCGTACGGTCCCCTACCGTTATAGCTGGACCGTCTTGCCCGTGCGTGCACTTTCGTAAATCGCGTTGATCAACGCCACACTTCGTCGGCCCTCGGTGCCATGGATCTGCGGGCTGGTTCCCTCCGTGATCGCATCGAGAAAATCGTTGAAAACGGCGGTGTGACCGTGGTGCCCGATCGCGGACGGGTCGCTTGCTCCACCGCCCGTTTCCGTCATGCCAGCCATGCGTTTTCGGATGGCTTCGTCCTCATCGGTTTCGTTGGCGAATTCCCACTGCGTGAGGTCTTCCTCTTCCAGTATCGCGCTGCCTTCACTGCCGCCGATCTCGATTCGTTTCAGCGCCCCGGGATAAGTCGTCGTGGTGGCTTCGATGACTCCCAGAGCACCGTTTTTGAATTTCAGTGTTGCGACGACGATGTCTTCGACTTCGATGCGTTCGTGAGTCATCGTCGATGCCATCGCGGAGACTTCGCTGACGTCGCCCATCAACCACAGCAATAAGTCGACAGAGTGGATGGCTTGGTTCATCAAGGCTCCACCGCCGTCGAGTTTCCAGGTTCCTCGCCACGCGCCGCTGTCGTAATACTCTTGGCTGCGATACCACTTCACGTAGGCGTCGCCCATCGTGATTTTGCCAAACCGGCCTTCCTCAACCGCCTTTTTCATCAGCCGCGAAGATTCGTGGAAACGGCTTTGAAAGGTAACGCCCAGTTGCACACCGGCTTTTTCGCAGGCTTCGATGATTTGGTCACAACGTTCCTGAGTGACCTCAAGCGGTTTTTCGATCATCACGTGCTTGCCAGCTTCGGCGGCCTGGATCGCTGGTTCGGCGTGAGCCCCGCTGGGTGTGCAGACAGAAACGGCACCGATTTCGGGATCGGCCAGCATTTCCTCGAGTGTTTTGAAAACGCGGCCGCCGTGCTTGGCCACGAATTCTTCGGCTCGCTCGGTGTTGCGGTTGTAACACCCCACCAAGTGCCCATTCGTGGAATCCGCGATGGCTTTGGCATGAAAATTGGAGATCATTCCGGCGCCGACGATGCCAATACCGATGCTCATGTTGTTTGTCTTTTCTGTGCGAGGAAACAGGGTGGGGATCGCTGAGGTAGGCGAAAAACTACGATCAAGATACGTTTTCATGGCAGCTTTCGTCACCGGAGGCTGTTTTGCACCCCGATTTCATCCAGGTCTCGTTCGCCGTGCCCACCGCTTCGAAAAACGCTTCCACGCAAAAGCTGCGATCCCTTCGCGATGTCCCGGCCATCCTGGACGCGAAAGTTGGGCTGGGCGAGGTCTTGGGGCGGACGCCCAATCGGAAGGCGAAGAAGTCGAATGATCCTGTTCCGCTGGCGTTTTCAGGTGTATGGGGCGGGATCCGAGGCTTGCTGGCCGCCACACTGACGCGCCATCACCCGCACGTGCTGGTCCTGCTTCCGCAAGCCGTCGACGCCGACATTGTTGCTGGCGACGTTTCATCCTTTGGGATCGAAGACGTCGTCGCTTTGCCGCTGTCGGCCGGCGACGGAACCGGCAGCTCCATCCGCGACGCAGATTACGCAGCGCGATTGCAAGTGCTGCAGCGACTTCGCGCCCGCGATCAACACTCGCCCAAACCGCTGGTCGTGACGTCCTATATCGGAGCCGCCATCCAGCGGGTGCCGTCGGTCACGAGTCTCGAGAAGGCCACTCGCGAATTGGCGGTTGGTGACATCGTCGATCCGGAGGTGATCCGCCGTTGGTTGGCCGAAGCCGGATTCGCGGCGGTGACGGCGGTCCAAGTGCCGGGCGAATTTGCCAGTCGCGGTGGATTGCTCGACGTCTATTCACCGGACCAACCTCAGCCAATTCGAATCGAGTGGTTCGACGATGAAATCGAATCCATCCGCCGATTCGACGCCGCCACGCAGCGGAGCAGCTAAACGCTCAGCAAGGTCGAACTTGCTGCGATCGGAACCCAGCCCGTCAAAAGCCCCTTCGCGGAAGAAGAGAACAACGACGAACCGCTGGACCTCGTCGTCGATGACACCGTGGGGGCCGAAGCCACGATTGTCGACTACTTGCCCGAAGACACCGTGGTGTTGGTGATCGATCCATCGGATTGCCATCAATCGTCCAACGCTCTGCTCGCGCGAGTTGCCAAGACCGAACGCTTCGTTTCGATGAAAGAACTGCTTTCGGAACTGAAGAGCCACAAAGTCGTCACGGGAACATCCCTGGCCGAAGGAGCCCCGACGGACGTCGTCGACTTGCACACCGCCAGCGCGGATAGCTTTGCGACGTCATTGGATGAAACCAAATCGAAAGTCGACTCGGTCGCGGCGGGACACGAAGTCATCGTCGTCGGGGACACTCCCGCCGATGGACAGCGGCTGACCGAGTTGCTCGAGGACACCGACGCGGCCAAACAGGGTCGCTTGCACATGACGGTCGCTGACCTCAGTGGCGGTTTCCGGTTGACCGACGCAGAGATCTTGGTGCTCACCGGCGCCGAACTGTTCCACCGCAGCCCTGTGCGTCGCGCGAAGACACGCACTCGCGGCAAACCGATCGATTCGTTCACGCAGCTCACGCCCGGCGACCTGGTGATTCACCTGTCGCACGGCATCGGCTTGTACCGCGGTTTGAACTCGATCGAGAAGAACGGCCAACACCAAGAACACTTGACCATCGAATTCGACGGCGGGACCAAGATCCACGTCCCGGCCTCGCGAATTCAATTGGTCCAGCGGTACGTCGGTGGAACGAAGAACCGCCCCAAGCTGGCCAAGATCGGCGGCATCAGTTGGACCAATCAAAAGAAGGCAGCCGAAGCGGCGGTCACTGACATGGCCGACGAGTTGCTGGAATTGCAGGCCAAACGCGCCACTCGGCTCGGCATCCCGATGTCACCGGACAACGAATGGCAACGTCAGTTCGATGCGAGTTTCCCTTACCTGGAAACTCCCGATCAATTGTCAGCCATCGAAGCACTGAAAGCCGACATGGAGGCCCCGCGACCGATGGACCGGCTGATTTGTGGCGATGTCGGATTCGGCAAAACCGAAGTCGCCATGCGGGCTGCTTTCAAAGCGGTCTCGTCCGGTTACCAAGTCGCGGTGTTGGTCCCGACAACCGTTTTGGCCGAACAACACTATCAATCCTTCCGCGAACGGATGGCGGAGTTCCCGGTCGAAATCCGCAAGCTCAGCCGTTTCTGCACACCGGCCGAACAACGCGAAACGGTCAAGGAAATCCGACGAGGCAAAGCAGACATCGTCATCGGAACGCACCGTGTCGCCAGCAAAGACGTTGACTTCAACAACCTCGGCTTGGTCGTCATCGATGAAGAGCAACGGTTCGGCGTCGCAGTCAAAGAACGCTTGAAGACTCGGCACAGCAACGTCGATGTCCTGACGCTCTCGGCGACGCCCATTCCGCGAACGCTGCACATGGCGTTGGTCGGTGTTCGCGACATCAGCAACCTGGAAACTCCACCCGCAGAACGAATGGCGGTCGTGACCAAGGTGACTCGCTGGGATGACAAGATGCTGCGTTCCGCCATCGTGCGTGAACTCAACCGCGGCGGCCAAATGTATTTTGTCCACAACCGCATCGGGGACATGGACGACCTGGCCGCTCGGATCAAAGCCATCGTTCCTGAGCTTCGAATTGGGATCGGGCATGGACAGATGGTCGAAGGTGCCCTCGAACAAATCATGGTCGACTTCATCGATCACAAATTCGACATGTTGTTAGCCACGACGATCATCGAAAGCGGACTGGACATTCCCAACGCCAATACCATGTTCATTGACGACGGCAATCGCTACGGATTGAGCGATCTGCACCAATTGCGAGGCCGAGTGGGTCGGTACAAACACCAGGCCTACTGCTATCTGCTCGTTTCGCCCAACAAACGACTCACACCAGAAGCCAGCAAACGCCTGCGAGCGATCGAAGAGTATTCCCAGATGGGTGCCGGTTTCGCGATCTCGATGCGAGACCTCGAAATTCGCGGGGCGGGGAATTTGCTGGGCAGTCAACAATCCGGCCACATCGCCGCGGTGGGCTACGAGATGTATTGCCAACTGCTGGAAGACGCGGTCCGGCAAGCCCAAAAACTGCCGCCTAAGTTGTCCGCCGACGTGGACATCGATTTGCCGATCGAAGCCTACCTGCCGGAAGACTATGTGCCCAACCTACGGCACAAGATCGATTTGTATCGCCGGATGACTCGGATCGAGAAAGCGGAGGATGTGAAGGCCATTCGCGAAGAGCTCGAAGACCGTTTCGGCTCGCCACCACCGCCCGCCGTTCGAATGCTGGAACTCTGCGAACTGCGGCTGGACGCAGCCTCATGGGGATTGGTTTCGCTGACCACAAACGATCGCTTCATCGTGCTTCAGTACTCCAATCGTTCGCGAATGAATCAATTGGCGAAAACGTCCTCGATCCCGATTCGCATCGTCGATCACGAAAAAGCCTACATTCCGATCAAAGACTACGACATGTCCGATCCAGCCGGCAAAGCATGGCTGCAACTTGCCCGCGCTGCATTATGGATTGGTTGACCCCTCCGCTTTCCTGATTGGATCCTCTCATGCCTCTTCGAGTTTCTCCGTTTTCTTGGGCTTCCCGTCTGCTACTTGCAGTCCCAGTGCTCAGTCTTGCTGCCGCAGTGACGCTCACGCCAGCGATTTCGGCTGAACCGAATGCCGCGTCCTCCACCGGTTGGAATCAGTGGCGAGGTCCGAACCGCGATGGCACCTTCGCTCAAAATACGCCTTGGCCGGATCGGCTCACAGGAAACATTGAGAAAGCTTGGTCGGTTGATCTCGGTCCGAGTTACAGCGGCCCCGTCACGGTCGACGGGTTGGTGTTCACGACCGAAACCGTGAACAAACAATTCGAACGCGTCACCGCCTACGACGTTGCGACCGGCGAGTTGCGTTGGGAACACCAATGGGATGGCTCCATGTCCGTGCCATTTTTCGCGGCAGCCAACGGAGACTGGATCCGCGCCACACCCGCGTGCGTCCCGGGGTATTTGGTTGTGCTGGGCATGCGTGATGTTCTGGTTTGTCTGGACACAGAAACAGGCAAAGAACGCTGGAAGATTGATTTCCCAGCAGAGACCGGTTCGGCATTGCAACCATTCGGTGCGGCATGTTCGCCACTGATTCACAACGGATCGGTCTACGTTCAAGTCGGGGCGGGACTGACGAAACTGTCGCTGGAATCCGGTGAAGTTCTCTGGACAGTTCTTTCGGGCGGCGAAAACATGATGTCCCGCGGCGCGTTCAGCAGTCCTTCGATCGCGACGCTCGTCGATCAAGAGCAACTGCTGGTTCAGACTCGCGAAGAGCTGTGTGGTGTGGCGATTGAGTCCGGCGATGTTCTCTGGCGTGAAACCATCGAAGCCTTCCGCGGCATGAACATTCTGACACCGCTCGCCATTGGCGACTCTGTGTTCACAGCAGCCCACAGCGGAAAGAGCCAACTGTTTGACATTCAGCGTGGCGACTCGACTCAAGCCTGGACAGCGAACGAGCGTTGGAACCAGAAGACTCAAGGCTACATGTCTTCGCCTGTCGTGGTGGACGACCACGTTTACTTGCATCTCAAGAATGAACGTTTCACTTGCTTGTCGGTTGACGATGGTTCGATTCAGTGGACCTCTGCTCCCGTGGGCAAATACTGGTCGATGATCCGCAACAAAAACCGTATTTTGTCACTCAGTGCCGACGGCAAACTACGCTTGATCGACGCGAATCCCGATGAATTCACAGTCCTCGACACCCAACAACTCGCTGAAGACAGCTGGGCTCACCTGGCGGTCTTTAGCGAAGCAGACCAGCCGTTGATCTTGATTCGGGCTTTGAATTCTTTGACCGCCTACCGATGGAAGAATCCTTGACAAGAAAACCGACTTCACTGTCACCGGACGCATCCCCCAGGTTTGTCCTTGGCGTCGATGTCGGCGGCGCCAACTTGAAGTCGGTTTTGATCAATCAACAAACGCATGAGGCGACCGCTTGGGAATCATTTTTCCCAATGTGGAAGCGTCCGGAATCGCTCGCCGAACAACTGCGATCGGACTGGGCATCGTTGCTGGCGGATTTGCAAATCGATGCGGATTCGATCGATGGCATCGCAGTCACGATGACGGGCGAGCTGGCCGATTGCTTCACCGACCGCCAAAACGGCGTGACGCACATTGCTGAACACGTTCAGTCGGCGGCAAAACAGTTCAGTCGTCGTGCCGAGCTCGCGTTCTACTCGACCGCCGGAAAATTCATTGGCGTCGACGAAGTCCCTTCACAAGTCGATGCCTTGGCGGCATCCAACTGGCACGCATTGGCTTCGTGGGCGGCGAACCATGTGTCTACCGATGGAATTTTGATCGACGTGGGTTCCACCACAACCGATGTCATTCCGCTTCAGAGTGGAAGCGTTGCAACCGACGCCAAAACCGACCACCAAAGGCTTCGTGATGGCTCTCTGGTCTACATTGGATGTCGAAGAACGCCGGTGTGTTCGCTCGTCGACAGCCTCCGCGTCGATGGCATGGATGTTCCAATCATGAACGAATTTTTCGCAACGATCGATGACGCGAGACTGATTCTGCGACAGCAACCTGAGTCCTCCGAAGACCTGGACTCCGCCGACGGGAGACCTCGCGACTGGCAATCGGCTCATCGACGACTGGCGAAGATGGTTGGCTGGGACGCGAATGAGCTTTCCTGCGAGCAAGCTGATTCGTTGTCTCAGCAAATCATCACCTCAGCCCAGACACAAATCAATCAGAGCCTGCAACGTTGGATGGAACGACTCAGCGAGCAGACGAACGAAGAGTTCACGCTGTTGCTCAGCGGACACGGGCAAGATTTGGTCACACGAACAGGCACCTGCGTCACAATCGATTTGCGTGATCGTTTGACGCCTGAAGTTTCCCGTTCGGCCCCCGCATTCGCCGTCGCTCGTTTGTGGTTGGACACCCACCGAGAGGTCCGATGAGACGACGTGTGATCAAACTGGGCGGCAGCTTACTGACTCGCCCTCATCTGCTGGATGACTTTTATCATTGGTACCGACGGCAACCTCCCGCTGATGATTGCCTAATCATTGGTGGCGGGCAAATGATCGATGCGGTGCGTGAATGGGATCGCTGGCGTCCGGGCGATCCGCGAACGGTTCACTGGCAGTGCGTCGCGATGCTGGAACACTCCATGCGACATCTCGCGGAAGCGTTTCAAGCTGACACTCGCCTATCTCCGGTGAAGATCCTCGATTCAGAAGCCGCCTGGCTGCGTTACTCGGCGCCGCTGAGTGATTCGAAAACGTCAGCCCCCACGCCGATCAAATTCTTGCGTCCCGACGTGGTTTACCACTCAGCTTCCAATGCACCTCTGCCCGAAAACTGGTCCACCACAACCGACTCCATCGCCATGTGGGCTGCGTTGTTATGCGATGCGAATGAAGTGGTGTTGTTGAAGTCCTGCAGCATTTCACCGGAGGACGACTTGCGAGTTTGGATCGCAAGCGGCGTCGTGGATCCGGCATGCGAGGTCTTGGCTTCGCTCGAAAAAAAACTACGAGTGGAGCAACTGCCCGTTCAGCCGACCTCGTGAACGAACATCAACATTTGGTCTGGCTACTGTTCTTCACTTTCGCGATTGGCACTCCCTTGCTGCACCAGACGCAAACGTTGTGACAGCTGCATGTAGTTCGAGGCTGTTCTGGGATCGATCGCTTGGTACAACCGAGCCAGCGAAGCATAGGGCAGGGGATAGGTCGGTTGAATGCGGATGGATTCCATGAAGGCCTGCTCGGCTTCTCCGAACCGATGTAACTTCCCGCAGGCCAGCCCCAAGTTGTAGAAATCCGCAGGGTTCCGGCGTCGTTTCACCAGCCGCTGATAGAGTTGATACGCTTCAAGATGCCGATCTTCCGCCGCTGCCAAATTTGCCAAGCTTTCGAGTGCAACCTGGACCTCCGGTGTAGGCTGTTTCTCTGCGGACAGAACCCACTGCATCAGCGTTTGGCTTTCCTTTCGCAGACGCGTCGCATCCAACTCAGCACGTTCTGTTTCTGGGAACAACAAAACTCCATCCAGTAAACTCGCTAACCGTGTCTTGGCTTCGATCAACGACACGTTCGCAACATCTGGGTTCCGTTCAGATTCTTCGGCTGCCTGAATCGCCGACCGCAATCGATCAGCCGCCAACTTAAAGACGTCCACGTTGTTGAAGCGGGGGTCCGATCCCATCCAAAGCCACTGCGCAATCGCGGTGGCTTCGTTCAGTTCTCGTTGCCAACTGCCTGCCGGGGCTCGATCGAGCAAAGCGACTGCCGTCGGCAACTCAGTCGTTTGCGTTTCGTCGAGCTCTTCGTTTGATCCCTCCGCTTCGGTTCTCTGTTTTGGAACGGCAATCCGGTGATCAGTGATCGACACGTGAGGCACTTCGGTTTCGGATCGAGGCATATGACATTGGTGACACGAGTTTTCGTTCGCGTCCATTCGCACAGTCAGCTCTTCGCCACAATCCATGTTGTCGTGACAGGACAAGCAGTGATTCCGGTGAATCATTTCACGGTTGGATTCATCGACTCGTTGATGAGGGTCGTGGCACGAGACGCAAGTGAGAGAATCTGAGCCCAGGTAACACTCGCTGGCGTGCATCTGGCCAAAATGCCCGACAAACGTGGTCGAATCGGACACTTTCTCGGGCGGCCCGACGTTGTAAACCAATCGCGTGGCGGCCAGATCCTTGCCGGGACGAAACGACCAGGAATCCGCCCCACGGACGAACATTTGAACGTCGCCCTGCAAATGACATTGGGCACAGAGCGACTCCATCGCGTCACGCCCAAGTTCCCCTGGATGCACGATCGCCCAATCATGGACCAAACCCAAATCAGTCTGATTGCTGGAATTCGCAGAGACCTGGTTTGCAAGATCAACATGTTGCCGACCGCCACCGTGACAACGCTCACAGCCAATCGCCAACTCATGCAGAACCGAAACATTCCGATTGCCATCCACCCGCGACAAGGCCCCTGCGTGACAGAACAAACAGTCGTCCGTGACTTGTCGAGAGAAACCAAAGTGCGTGGGCGAGTCATACCCCGGCGACATGTCGTACTCGCCTTGCTCGGTGTAGAGAGACAATGGAACCTGCAAGAGAGCATCCCCATCACGCATCAAATACGACTTGGCAAACGTACCACTGCCCATCACCAGATCGATCGGATGATCGGCCAGCGGCATCACATAATCGGTCTGCGGCAGTTCCTGCCACGATTGATGACGCACCAGCTCGCCGTCTCGCACCACTTTCATGCGTTGGGCACTGGGAGCGTGATAAAACGATTTCAATTCCGGTTCCTGCTGGGCATCCACCAACCGCAAAGATTTCGCGTGAGTGGTCTCAAAAAAAGTTTGGGCGCGATTGGGATGGCAGGTGACACAGGCTTGCGATCCGACGCCATTCTCCAGCAGCGGAACTCCGCGATCAGGTTTCGCGACCGAGGTGGTTCCCTTGCTAGTCCCCCAATCCAACTGGTTGGGCCCAGCCTCCTGCAGAGCAGCCTCCTGCAGAGCAACCTCGTCTCCGGAGCGGTCAGGCTCGGATTCCGATTCGATCGGGGCGGAACTCGCCGAGGAGTCCGTTTCGGGCGAGGCCGTTTTTTTCGCACACCCTGTCCAGACGAGGCAGACCATCCATCCGCACAACAGCATTGCTCGAGAAGTCAGTTGGGATTGCAAGACAAGCCTTGTTCGATTCGTTGTGCTTTGGAAGACAGATGACGCCGCATCCATCGACGAGATAGCTGGACCGCCTGATCCAGGGACAGAGTTTCTCTGCCCCGATTGTAGGACATCCACCCACTTTGGAATTGCCTCGCGAATTGCCGATACGCTGAAAAAAGCCGCTCATTCGCCGCGATTCGTGATTTCATTCAGTCATTGACGTTTTTTTGCTCGGAATCGACAATGCTTCAACGAGCCCTCTTCCCCATACGCTTCGAATTGACCTGCCATGAGCTTCATTCAGTCACAAGACCCCGCCATTTGGGATGCGATCCAAGCCGAAACGACTCGTCAGCAAGACGGTTTGGAATTGATCGCCAGCGAGAATTACACCAGCCCAGCGATCATGGAAGCAACCGGCAGCGTCCTGACCAACAAATACGCCGAGGGCTATCCCGGACGCCGCTACTACGGCGGTTGTGAGCACGTCGACGTGGTGGAATCCATTGCGATTGACCGAGCCAAGGAACTGTTCGGTGCGGAAGCCGCCAACGTCCAGCCTCACAGCGGCTCGCAAGCCAACGCTGCGGTTTACCTGAGCTGCCTCGATGTCGGCGACACCGTGCTGGGATTGGACTTGGCTCAAGGCGGTCACCTGACTCACGGCATGAAGCTGAACATGAGCGGTCGACTCTACAACTTCGTCAATTACGGCGTCGATGAAGTCAACCATCGATTGGACTTTGACCAAATCGCCAAATTGGCTCGCGAGCACAAACCGAAATTGATCGTGGCAGGTGCGAGTGCTTACCCACGCGAAATTCCTCACGATCGATTCAAGGAAATCGCGGATGAGGTCGGTGCGAAGCTGATGGTCGACATGGCCCACTACGCCGGGTTGGTCGCCGCGAAAATTCACAACAGCCCCGTGCCCTACGCGGACTACGTCACCACGACGACCCACAAGACTCTTCGTGGGCCTCGCAGTGGTTTGATCATGTGCAAAGACGAACATCTGAAATTGGTCAATCGCAATGTGTTCCCCGGCACTCAGGGCGGACCGTTGATGCACGTGGTCGCTGCCAAGGCAATCTGCTTTGCCGAAGCGATGACCGAGGAATACGCTGCCTACGGACAAGCCGTGGTGGACAACGCGAAAACGCTGGCCGACACCTTGATGAGCTGCGGATTGCGATTGGTCAGCGGCGGAACCGACAACCACCTCATGCTGGTCGACGTCACCGCAGTGGACCTGGGCGGCAAAAAAGCCGAAGCGGTCCTCGATGCTTGCGGCATCACCGTCAACATGAATATGATCCCGTTTGATCAGCGAAAACCGATGGATCCATCCGGTATCCGAATCGGAACGCCGGCACTGACCACCCGCGGAATGGGCGGCGACGAGATGAAACGGATCGGGCAATGGATCTACAACGCGTTGTCCGATTCCGACAACGCGGCGCTTCACGAATCCATCCGCACCGAAATTCGCGAAATGGTGCAGGCATTCCCTGTCCCCGCCGCCGCTGAGTCTCCCGCCACCGTTGCCTGATCCGGCTTCGCTGGTTTACCCCATCAAATTCCTCCTGTCTTCCCTTCCATTGAAAGCCGCCTCGGATGCATCGGATCCTGATTGCTGACGACAACACTGCCAACCGCGAATTGCTGGAGGCCTACTTGGTCAACATCGAATGCGATTTGGAAACCGCGGTGGACGGGGAAGACACGCTGGCCAAGGTGGCATCATTTCAACCGGATTTGATCCTGTTGGATGTGATGATGCCCAAGCTGAGCGGATTCGAAGTTTGCAAACAACTGAAAGAAGATCCCAAGACCAGCAACATCATGATCTTGATGGTCACGGCGCTTAGCGAGTTGGGTGATATCGAACGAGGCGTCCAAGCGGGCACCGACGACTTCTTGAGCAAACCCGTCAACCGAATTGAGTTGACCAAGCGGGTTGAAAACATGCTGAAACTCAAAGGCACCACCGATGAGCTTTCGCGGCTGCGTCTGTACATCCAGGAGATGGAAGAACGTTGATTCGCGGCGGGTAACCTGTCTGCGATGCTGCTGGCCGTGATGGGTCTCCATCCAGGTCCGCCCCCGGGTACAATGGATCACCCAACAAGTGTTTCGTCACCCCGAAAACTTCTGGTGAGAGGTGGATCTGATTCGGTGATCTGCCGCATCCGCTTGAAATGGGCGGCGTCGTTTCCATCATCCCCCTAGGCTGCCATGTTTGACGGTTCGCTCGATGCGCTGTGCTTGCTGCCTCCTCGATTTGGTGCCGGGCGACGGGGTGTTCCTCCAACGCCTCCAGCTTTTCAAATTCAACGGACGGGTGCGTCTTCCGTCGAACTTCCCACGCGTCTGTTTCTGGACGAAGCCCCGTGGTACCGGTGGTCTCCCGCGATCGCACAGGCCCTGGCCAGCCATCTGCAACGACTTGGCATTTTGACGTCGTACTTGCACAGCGAACTGGGAATCCAATCGGAATCCGATGTCCCAACAGAACCGGACGCGACAGAGAGTGCGAGACATCCACTGCAGTTGCTTCCCTATCGGAGCGAGCGGTACGGTCTCAACGCAGACGAATTCGACACCGCAACGGCAATCGATCTTCGCCTTTCCCCTCTTCGTGATTCGTCCGGTCGCTTTGCTTACAGTGCCGAGCAGATCCGACGTTGGGAATCGACCCCCGAAGAACAACCGCTTTCAGGTGGCGGTTGGGTTTCCGCGTTCACGCTGCCACCAGACATTTTGGATCTCAAGGATCTTCCCAGCAAGATTCACCAACTCAGGCGGCTCGCCCCTCAAGCCGCTGTTTTGGTAAGCGTCACACCGGAATGGCTTTGGCAACACCGCGAAACGCTGCTGGCCGTCCCAGCCGACGGTCTGCTCATTCGAGCCGGCCAAATCTCAGTCTCTGGACTGCAATTCGCGGAACTGCTGCACCAACTGCTTCAACAAACCACAATCCCGCCGCTTTGGCTGACACCGCCGCGATGGGAAAACCAACAAGTCGCGTCGGTGGACGACTGCATTAAGTTGGTTTCGCTTGGTGTGTCAGCGATTGCCATCGACGGTTGGATGGAAGATGTCTTCGAGGCTGTCGACGTGGTTCCAGAACCATCGATCTACTCCGGTGATCCAGAAACGCAGTTGAATCACGCGATCACGAGCATCTTGGAAGAACACTTGCATCCCAAGATCGAGCGTTTCACTGCATTGCTCACCACGATCACGTATTCGCCCAACCTGGGCACATTCGACCGACCGACCGCTGAGCGACTTAACATTCTTCACCTTGGCCAGTGAGCAGCCGGTTCGCATCCACCTTTCAACGAAAACAGCCTTCTCATCGAAATGAGAAGGCTGTTGCGATTCACGTTCATCGACCTTGGATCAATCTTCGACAGAAGGCGAGATCGATTCCTGGCCCATCAGCATCATCATGAGCGGACCGCCAGAATTGCCACCGCCATAGGTGTAACCAGCCTCCAACGCACGCTCGACTCGTTCCTTGCACTCGGTCAAGTGAGCCAGGCTATACGCGTCCATTTTGTTGCCACACTTTTCAATGGTCGAACCCATTCGGCTGGCCAAGGTTCGCAATTGCATGCGAGCCAAGTTGCTGATGGGATGGTACGCGGCAGTGTCTTGGCCTTCTTCCAAAACCAAATCCACCAAACGTTGGATGTGCTCGCGTTGCAAGTTGCGACGCAGAGACGTGATCATCGGCTTGCGGTCATTGCGATCTTCTGGGCAAGGCTGATCCAACTCTTCCCAAACCGCGTTGCTGACAGTGTCCAG
>NZ_JBICHO010000353.1:0-12125 GCF_043100905.1 Rhodopirellula sp. JB055
GATGAGAATCCAGAACACCGCAGACAACAACAAAGAAAAAACAAAATGGTTTCCATAAAATTGACATACAACAACAAAACAGCGATAGAATCGTGGTAGAACCCAGGTGACCTTCAATGCCCCGATACAGAAAGCCAAACACGGAGTGACCAATTGCCAGTTGCGTCGTCCCACCATCAACAAGGAAGCGAGCACCGGAGTCACCGTCAGTGAAACGCCGAGCGAGGCGATCAGGGAAACCACGTATCCCATCGCCAATGGGACGAATAGCTTGCCCTCCATTCCTTCGAGAGCAAACAACGGGATGAACACGAGGACAACGATCGCGGTGCCGTAGACGACGCTGCTTCGTACTTCGACGCTCGCATCGTAGACAACTTGCAAAACGGGTCTGGGGTCGTCGGAATGTCGGTTCTCTTTGAGACGTCGGAAGATGTTTTCCACGTCCACGATCGCATCGTCGACCAATTCACCGATCGCAACGGCCAATCCGCCCAACGTCATCGTGTTGATGGACAATCCAAACGCCGCGAACACGCAGGCGGTTGAAATGATGGACAACGGGATGGCAGTGAGCGTGATGAAGGTGGTACGGAAGTTCAAAAGGAAGAGAAGCAGAATGACCAACACCAACACGCCGCCATCTGCCAAGGCCTCGACCACGTTTTCAATCGCCCGATCGATGAAGGATCGCTGGGAGTAAACGTTGGCGATTCGGATATCGTCAGGAAGTGACCCACGCAGTTCGTCGAGGGCTTCTGCGATCGCTTGGTCCACTTTGCGTGTGTCGCTGCCGGGTTGCTTGTTGATTGTCAGCACCACCGCGGGGCCGCCTTCAACATTGCCGTGTTCGTCTCGTAAAAACACGGATGAATCACCCCGTTTGACCTGAGCCCCTTCGACCACTTTCGCGACGTCGGCTAAGGTCACAGGCCTTCCCGATCGCATCGTGATGGCGATGTGCTTCAGTTCGTCCAAACTGCTGATTCGTCCCAATCCCCTGACCAGCAACTCGTTGGCTCCTTGGTCGTCCAAGTATCCACCGGTCGCATTCAGGTTCGATTCTTTCACCGCCGTGTGGACGTCTTCGATGGTCAGTCCAAACTGAATCAGTTTGTCCGGGTTGATCAGCACCTGATACTGCTTTCGGGCTCCGCCCATCGTGAAGACCTGCGACACGCCTGGGACTGTCAACAACCGCTGACGCACAACCCAATCGGCCATCGTTCGCACTTCCATCGGCTCGGTTTGTTCACCTTCACTCCACATCCCATACATCAGGATTTGACCCATGATCGATGAGATCGGGGCCAGCATTGGCTTCACACCCTCGGGCAATTGTTCCGATGCAAGTTGCAGTCGCTCGTTGACGATTTGTCGGTCGTTGTAGATATCCGTGTTCCAGCCGAACTCCACATAGATCACTGACAACCCAATTCCGCTACTACTGCGAACTGCTTCCACACCGCTGGCTCCATTGAAAGCGGTTTCCAATGGAAACGTGATCAACGTCTCCACTTCCTCAGGTGCCATCCCATGAGCCTCGGTGATCACCACCACGCGAGGGCGGTTCAAGTTCGGAAAGACATCGATTGGCAGTTGTGTGGATTGCCACGTTCCGACGCCGAGCAAGATCGCTGCGAGAGTGAGGATCAGCAGACGGTTCCGCAAAGAGAGTTGAATGATCTTGTCTAACATGGTTGTCACAAGTTGAAATGAATGAGGCATGACAGCCGGCAACCGGAGAGCAAGCAGCATGCTCCGTTTGAATTGGCCGAGAATGGGATCGCCAAGCGATCATCAATGAAACGGTGTCAGTGAGAGTGGCCGGCATGCGGGTCAATCGCACCGCCGCCACGATTCTTCATTTCCATCTGCAACTGGTGGGCACCACGAACGGCGATTCTTTGTCCAGGCCAGACCTGACCGTCGTTCTTGATTGCCACATGCATGCTGTCGCGAGCCAAAATCTCCACCGGAACCCGGTCGAAGTGCTCGCCGTTTTCGACAAACACAAATCGGTTCAACCCTTCTTCGGCGACGGCATCTTTCGCAACAACAATCGCATTTGCGAATCGAGACACAGGAAGGCGAAGCGTCAAACGTTGGCCGGGTTTGAAACGCCAACTGACGTAGCGTTTCCGACTGCGGACTTCATCCCGCTCGATCTCATTGGCCAGTCCGACGTAGAAGGCCAGGGAACGCGATTCGGTTTCAACTTCGTTGCCGATGGAGATCACGTTCAAACCATCGATCAGTTCCATTTCGCCATCCGGACCGCTCATGATGGCCTGGACTTCGGCGCGAGTGTCCGCCGCTTGCCGCAGCAGTTTGGCATCCCGTTGATAGGCTAAGCCTTCGATCAAAAGTTGTCGCAGGTCAGAGATTTGCGAAATTTGTTGACCGGCAGTGACCGATTCTCCTCTTTGCACATCGAGTTCTGTCACAACGAATTCCGCATCCATGTGCGTGTGCCCATGGTCGTCCAAAGGCGGCGGTTGCATCGATGCCAAGCGGGCTTCCGGATGGCCTGCCATGCGATGCGTCGCCCGACTAAGAGCCTCATGATGCAGTGAATTGTCTTCCTCGACCCAGGGAGCCCTCACGACGAGTTCACGAATCAAGGTTCTCTCTCGCTCGATGGTGGCAATCTGTTTTTCTGTCAATCCGTGAAGCAGCATCGACTGCTTGGCCGCTCGCAATCCAGCCAGCAATCTTTCTCGCTCGTACTCACGTGCTAAACGCGTTTTCCCGGAGACGGCCCCGGAACTGGTGATCGACGACAGACGTTCAATTTCACGATTTTCGACATCCAATTGGCCGAGTTGCAGCAGGAAGTCTTCTTGCGTTTCAACGAGATCTTGATGCGTCAGTCGAAGCTGAAACATGGCTTCACCGCTCGCAATCATTTCTCCACGCGACACGTGGATCGCGTTGATGACACCCGTCATTGGTGAAGTGATCGAGATGTGAGTTTTGCCCGGCCAAGGGGTCACGATGCCGGGGACTTCCACGTACTTGGTATAAGGACCGACCGAGATCGCTTCGGTGCGAAGTCGCAGGTTAGCGCGAGCCTGGGGAGTTAGCTCCAGCGATTCGGTATCGTCGTGTTCGGCATGGTCGTGCCCTTCGTGTTCATCGTGCCCGTCGTCCAAGTCAATTCGCGACTGAGAAGCTGATCGGGAATCCCCACCCAAATCGGTGAAGAAATACAGACCAACGGCAATCGCCAACAGGATGGCAAACAGTGAAATGATCGAACAGCGTAGCGACGAACGCAAATGATTGGATGAGGTCATGACAGTGCATGGAAGCAAGATGAACGATCGCTTCGTCCTCGTGATCAGCCATTCATGCTGGGCGAAGAGTCAAGGTTGTCTTGCCCGATCAGGATTGGCTGAACGTCTCATCATCCGTCAGCAGACGAATCAGAACATCACGCGCGCAGATCCAATCGAGGGCAAGAACCCGTACGATCAAAATGGGGAATGAAAAGAAGGCAACGTGTGGGCCGCAATCGGGACTCATCCCAATTCACGAACCACTCATCGCAAATTCCCTCTCTCAAATGATCCAGGTGCACAGCCATGCACAACGGGACCCGGGATCTCGATTTGGCCGAATGACATCATCGACCACGCCGCGAGAGTTCGTTGTCAGCGATCGATGAGTTCGATCCTCTGGACGCACTTCCAAGTAGGCGATCAGAGGCATTTCAACGACGAATTGGACGTCGCTGGTGGGGACGAAACTGCAACCAACGCCGCTGTGACAACCTGGGTGATCACCATCGCAAGGATGAGTCTGGCAGATGCATCCGTCGAGGCACTTTGATACCCCAGTACCAGAAGCGTTTTCGCTCTCTTCGGGATGATGTGAGCAACAAGCAGGATCCGGAACGCTCTGTGCGTCCGATTCTGACTGGCTGTGCTCGCAACCCTGGTGACCGTGTCCATCGCACGCCACGACATGATGCATCGAACACCCGAAGAACAGGTGCAGTAGCAATGCCACGGCAGTGGTGAGACGGCAGAAGGTGGACACAGTTTCCCTGTGGGTGAAAGGTTGCAGTGATTATCGGTTGTCCGGATCAGAAAGGCCAGAGCGATTGCGAACCGGAACGCAAATTCATTCCAAATCGAAGGCCCCCCCTTCGAGCAAGTCGCTCAAGAAAATTCAGGATCCATTGTCGAGTGTCACCAGCAATCCTTCAATTTCCGCTGCCGCTTGGCGGGCTTGTGCGGCGGCTTCCAGCACGCTCAGGCGAGTGTTGAACAGCGTGCGTTGAACGGTCAACAGTTGCAGGTAGTCCGTTTCTCCCGCGTCAAAAGCTCGCTGCGATAGCTGGTAGGTTTCCTCTGAGATTGGTAGCACGGATTCATTCAAACGCCGGTAGCGTTGGAGAGCGACTTGGTATCGCCCGACTGCGTTGGCGAGCCGACCTTCCAAGCTCAACTGTGTCCTTTCGATTGCAGCCGAGGCTTCGGAAATGCTCGCCCGAGCACTGCGAATGTTGCCCTGATTTCGATTCCATAGTGGCAACGGAACGCTGATGCCAACTCGAGCGAAGGTGTCGTCTGTCGCAGCGTCGACTCCAACGCCTACCAGTCCCGTGACGTTGGGAGTGACTTGGGCGCAAGCGAGACGCAACGACCATCTCGCCCTTTCCAGTGCTGATCCCGCTGCCGTGATCTCAGGGCTGGTCGCGCTGACTTCTGCTAACAACACGTCCCAAGGCGTGTCAATCAACCCTTCAGCGATGTCTCCAACCAAAATGTCATCTGGCAACGCATCCAATCCGGCCGCCGCAGCGAGTGCTTGCCGGTTCGCCTGCAATTGTGTTGCTGCGTTTTCGGCGGTGATGCGGGCCTGTTCCAGTTCGACCCGAGCCTGCAGCCATGCGACGCGTGAGACTTCCTGGGCGTCCAGCAAATCCTTCACGCTGCTCAGCGATTCTTCTGCGACATGCACGATCTGAGTTGCGATTTCAGCGCGACGCTGGCCCACCAACGCATTGGCGAAGGCGGTTCGCACATCGGTGAGGACACGTAGCTCCGCCATCCGCAACTCGGAACGTCGCTTTTCCGCTTCGTGTGCCTGGACCTGTTGAGCAATCTCGAGTTTGTTCGCGGTCACGAACTGCTGAGACAACTGCACCGAGTGCAAACCCGAGGCTGATTCGTTTCCAATTTCGTCGGATTGATATTGAAAAACAGGATTGAAAGGAAGGCCCGCCTGGACGGCTTGCCCGTTAGAGAACGCCACGCGTGCTCGGGCCTCCGCGATCGCCGGGTGCGTCCCCAACGCAATCGATTCCACCGACGAAAGAGTCAACCAAGCGGAAGAATCGACATTCGTGATTTGCGTTGCGTCGTTCGCTTGAAAAGGGACGCTGGAGTGCGTGTTTAAGGTTGATGCCTCGACGTCATTCAGCGAAGCATCCAGGGCCATCGCATCCCGCAAGCTATCGGGCTCGACCACCAAGGTAATATCCCCGTCGCGATTCGGGCTCCGTTGCAGTGGGGCTCGCCTCGCGATTGGAGTCTGATTGGAATCACGATTCACCGCGAACTGATCGAATCCGACTTGCTGAATTCTGGCTTTCGATTCGGCTGCTACAGCATCCGATGACTCCACGTCTGTCGCAACCGCTTCCGTTTTCTGTGACGGATGTTTCACGGTTGTTTCGCCAAGCGTCTGACAACCACTCATCAGTCCCAACGCAGCCAGCAACAGAACTCGTTTCGCGTTCATCGTCTGCCCACTGGATTTTGAATGCATTTGCACAACGCCACCTTCCTTGGAAATCGACACTAGCCCGATCATTCCATCGGTCCAATACCACACCTGTTACAGGCACGATTGCGACAACCCAACCGATTGCTATCAACCGAGGGTCCGCCTGTGACGATTGTGCTGATCAGCAAAATCGCGAGAGCCACCGCTAAGCAGGTCGGCAGGAATGATCGGGTAGAGCCTCACGTAGGCGAGTCTCTCTGAGACTCGCAAATGACAGCGTCTCGGAGAGACGCCGCTACGTGATCAATCCCAATGACTCCCGCTCACGTGCTCAGAAGGTCCGCTAGTCTAACACACCAGACGCAACAAGGTGCCCGCAAGCTCCCTTCTGAACCTGAATTTATCCGCCCGCAAGAACCGTGCAGGTCGCCGATGCGGTCGCAACCAGCTTTCCCTTTTCGTTCGTGATTTGGCATTCCACGAACCCGATCCGCAACCCACGCTGGATCACCGTCGCCTCAGCCGAAAGAACTCCTTCCCGCACCGGACGAATGAAACTGACCTTCATCTCGATGGTCGAAAAATCTTCACTGGAGAGCAAAGTCCGACCGAAGGCGATCCCCATCGCCGCGTCCGCTAGCGCAGAAACCAACCCCCCGTGCACTCGACCCATCGGGTTGTGATGCTGAGGCCCACACTGAATATCCACCGTCGCCTTGCCGGCATCAGGATCACCGTCCGCGCATTCGCTGGGGTGAACTTGGAAACCGACCAAGCGTGAAATGGGCGCATCTGAAAAACGTTCACTCATGTTTCCAACTCACCCCAATTCAATTCCGTTCGAAAATCACGCCGCGAGAACCATGCAGTGCCAACTGACAACTCAATGCCCGTCATGGGTACCACCACGTCAACATGCTGATCGATGTCACCCCAACGAGCAGACTCAGCGGCAACCCAAATTGAATGTAGTCTCGCAATCGATAACCGCCGACACCGTACACCATCGTGTTGGTTTGATAACCGAACGGCGTCAGGAAACTCGCGGAAGCAGCAATCATCACCGCCACCACCATCGGCATCGGATCCACTCCCATCTTCATTCCAGCGGTCCAGGCGATTGGCAGCATCAGCATCGCAGCGGCATTGTTCGTGATCAACTCGGTGCAAATCACCGTGGCAACGTAGATTGCGATCAAGGTCCCCAGTTCACTTCCCTGGGCAATGTTCAACAGACCATTGGCGATTTCTCCCGCCGCACCGCTTTGTTTCATCGCGCTACCGATCCCAATGGCCGAACCGATGACGATCAACACCGACCAATCGATGCTGCGGCGAGCTTCCGAGGTCGTGCAGCAACGCGTCAGCACCATGGCACAGGCCGCCATCATCGCAGCACTCAAAATTGACAACCAATTGAGCGCCGCCACGGTCACCATCACCAGCATGATCCCGAGCGCCAATGGTGCCCGCTCGTGACGTCGAATTTCGCCTCGATCCACGCTGCTGACCAGATAAAAATCGCTGCCGCCACGTTGCCGATGCATGAACGACTTGGAAGCTTCCAGCAGCAGCACATCCCCCGGTTCAATCCGCACGTCGCCCAGTTTGCCCTCCAAACGCCGGCCACCACGAGCCACAGCCACCACGGCAGCGTTGAAATTGGAGCGAAACCGTCCCTCGCGAATCGTCTTGCCTATCAAACTGCAACGCGGACTGACGACAGCTTCCACCAGCGTCCGACGCCACGCGGGAATCTCCAACTTTCGAGCCTGATCACCGGGAGTGATCAAACCACGAATCTTTCGCAAATCGACCACGCTGTCCACGTCACCAACCAGGATCAAGATGTCTTCCCCGTACAGACGCTGATCCGGTTTCGCGGGCTCGATGCGACCGTCGGCACGCTGGACCTCCGCAACATACAAACCTGGCAGAGCACGCAAACCGGCTTCTTGCAGCGTCTTGCCCACCAATGGTCCCATCAACTCGACCTGCATTTCGACGGTGTACTTTTGGGGATCGTCCCCGACACTGACAGCCGGTTTCCGTTCAGGCAACAACCATTTCGACGCGCCAATGATGTAGATCAAACCCAGAATCGTGGCTGGAATCCCCGCAATCGCTGGGGTGAAAAATCCGAGTTCAGCGAGTTGCACGCCCACCCCCACGGCCTCCGCATCAGCGACATACTTGTTGTATTCGTCTCGGACCAAGAGATTCGTGCTGGTTCCCATCAACGTGCACATGCCACCTAAGATCGCTGCGTAAGAAAGCGGCAACAACAATCGACTGGGGCTGATCGACAATCGCTTGCCCAGATCCCCCACTACCGGCAACATCGCGGCAACCACCGGCGTGTTGTTCAAGAACCCGCTCAACAGGGCCACGGGAAGCAACATCCGGATCTGGGTGTCACGGAGATTCTTGGCTTTGGAAAGCAACCATCCCGTCGCCAGTTCGGTTCCGCCGGTGAGTTCCAACCCCGCCACGACAGAAAACAACAACGCAATCGTGATCAAGCCCTTGTTACCAAACCCGGCCACCGCCTCCGCCGGACCAGGCAAAAGCGCGGTCCCCGTCAAATCCTGAACCACGACCAACACCGACAATGCCGTCAACGCCAACAAATCCGTTGCCGCAACACGCGTCGCCAAACCAACCAAAAGCGCAATCGCGACGCCAATGGTCAGCCACATGGGCCAAACAGTCGGCCAAACCAAAGGGTCAAACAGAGATTCCATGCGGCAGAAAACGTGTTGAAAGTGCCGGTGAGTTTCGCGGCAATGGGGTGCAGGCCAATTTCGGTCGGGATCACGCCAAACCGCTGGCCACTACAGTAATTCAAACCATGGATATCGTCGCCCCCGTGATCCCATTAGACTACTGGCCTGACGGTCGCTCGGATTCCCTGAATGACGGTATTTGCATGCCAAAAGCCATTCGGGAACAGATTCTGCCTGTCCCACCTTCCTTCCACGTCTCGCCTGAAACACCCCATCATGCCCAACTCGACTGATTCGTCCGCTCCGCCTGACCGGAAAGGTCTTTCAAGCGGAGCTCTCCTCATCGCCGGTTTGGTCATCGTGCTGCTGATTCTTCACCAAGACAATTGGTTGTGGAACAACGACACGTTGCTGTTCGGATTCATGCCCATCGGCTTGGCGTGGCACGCCGGCATCTCAATGGCAGCGTCATTCACTTGGTTCTTGGCGACACGAATCGCTTGGCCTCTCGATGAAGAGGAGCCACAACGATGATGATTGCCGAGATTCAAAACGGTGTTCCTCAGTTCATCATCATTTTGGTGTACCTGAGTTTGCTGCTCGCACTGGGACTGTTCAGCAGTCGTTTGTTCAAAGGAACCAAAGAAGATTACCAAGTCGCCAGCCATTCGATCGGCCCGTTCCTGCTGTTGATGAGCATGTTCGGAACGACCATGACCGCATTCGCCTTGGTGGGTAGCAGCGGCGAAGCGTTCCGAGAAGGCATCGGCGTCTACGGGATGCTGGCCAGCAGCAGCGGGATCATCCACTCGCTGTGCTTCTTCCTGATCGGTGTCAAAGTCTGGCGTTTCGCTCGCGCCCACAACTACACCACACAAATCGAATTCTTTCGCGATCGTTTGAACAACAACTTGGTTGGGTGGCTGCTGTTCCCAATCCTGGTCGGAATGATCATCCCGTACCTGTTGGTTGGTGTGATCAGTGCCGGGGGCGTTGTCCAAGCACTGACCGCGGGCCTGGCTCCCGACATGTTCCCCGTTCCACTGGAAGGTGGCCCGGGCGGAATCGACCCCGCCGTGCACGGTGGCATTCCCGCTTGGCTGGGGTCGCTGACCATCTGCACCGTCGTGCTGGTCTACGTTTTCTTCGGCGGAATGCGAGGCACAACCTGGGCCAACACCTTCCAAACGTTGGTCTTCATGGTTTTGGGTGTGGTGACGTTCTTCGTCATTGCCAACAAACTCGGCAAACAAGACAGCTTCTTCGAAAATCTTCGCGTGCTCGGCGAATCGATTCCCGAAGAAGGCAAAACACGAGCGGAGATGAGCAAGACCAAGTTCTTCACCTACCTGATGATTCCTTTGTCAGTCGGCATGTTCCCACACCTGTTCCAACACTGGATGACAGCCAAAAAAGCCAGCACGTTCAAGCTGTCGGTCGTCTGTCACCCTCTGTTCATCATGATTGTTTGGGTGCCGTGTGTGCTTGTCGGTGTCTGGGCGACTGGCGAATTGATGCCGACCAAGCCACCGCTTCCTCGCTTGCCCGGCAGCGACATCGTGGACGCGAACAAAGTCTTGCCGTTTTTGGTCAAGACTCAGACCGCACCTATCCTCGGTGGCTTCTTGGCCGCGGGAATCTTGGCCGCAATCATGTCCAGTCTGGACAGTCAATTTCTGTGCATCGGAACCATGTTCAACAACGACGTGGTCAACCACACTTTCGGCAAGGACCGATTCTCGGACAAACAACAAGTCCTCTTCACACGATTGTTCATCGTCGGAATCGTCGCCATCACCTACCTGCTCAGCCTGGGCAACGTTCGCAGTGTGTTCGCTCTAGGTGTCTGGTGCTTCAGCGGATTCAGCTCCCTGTTCCCGTTGGTTGTCGCGGCACTCTACTGGCGCGGCCTCACCGCATCGGGTGCAATCGCCGGCATCCTGGCCGCGATCACCAGCTGGTCGTACCTGTTCTACCAAGGCACGTTGGACCCGCAGGGCCTCAGCAAATACGTCTTGCGTCTGCCAATCGGCGGCGAGACCTACGAGGTGATGCCAGTCGTCGCGATGGTCTTCAGCACCCTGATTGCGATGGTCGTGGTTTCCTTGGTGACCCCCAAGCCACCGAAAGAAACCCTGGCAAAATTTTTCCCGGACCAGGCTTGAATCGACGTCTGAAATGGAATTCGCGAGAAGGGAGCCCACGGGCTCCCTTTTTTTTTGCACCCGACGCACCATGCAAGATCTGCTCGATTCAAAAATTTCGAGACCGCCGACGACACCATTCGATCCTCCATGAGGAAACTGGCACGAATGTGATCTCCGCACCGTCGGTACGCAGAACCAATGCTTCTCCGCCTTCATGTACCATAGGCGGCCCTGCCCCATTTTCCCACCATCTCCCGAGGAATGCTCGCACCATGTTCCGAACGTCCTGCTTCGTTTGTCTTCTCGCGTTGAGTTCGCTGAACGCTCGGCTGTCTTCCTTCGCTGGCTCCCCCGAACCGCCGTCCCAAGATGGTCCAAAACACATTCGCATTCTGACGATCGGCAACAGTTTCACTCACAACGCGACTCGGTTCTTGGACGAGATCGTGGAAGCAGCCGGACACAAATTGACTCACAAAATGCTTTCGATCGGTGGTTCGCCGCTCGAACGACACGCGAAGATGGCGATGGCGTTTGAAAGCGATCCCACCAGCGAGCTCGCCAAGTACAAGAGTGGCGACACCCTCCAAGAATCCCTCAAAAGCGAACCCTGGGACTTCGTCACCATCCAGCAACTCAGCTTCAAGAGCCACAACGTTGAGACTTATCGACCTTATGCCCAACAGTTGGCGGAAATCATTCGTCGCGATGCACCGCAAGCCAAGCTGCTACTGCATCAAACATGGGCCTACCGCAACGATGACCCAAGATTCAGTCGCGTGAACCCATCTGCGGGAGAACCAGCCACACAGCAAGAAATGTACGAAGGACTCCGCGCAGCCTATCGGACCATCACATCCGAATTGTCCGCCAATCGAATCCCTGTCGGCGACGCCTTCTGGATCGCCGACAACGATCCCAAATTTGGATACCAACCGCCCGAGGGCTTCGACGCCAAATCACTCGAGTATCCAAGTTTGCCTGAGCAGAAACATTCATTGCACGTCGGCTACACTTGGAACCAAACCAGCGACAAACCTCAACTGAAAATGGACGGCCACCACGCCAACCTTGCCGGCGAGTACTTGGGCGCGTGCGTGTGGTTCGAATGCCTGTACGGCGAAAGCCCGGTCGGCAACGAATTCGCGCCCAACCAACTGGGCGCCGACTACGCAGCGCACTTGCAAACAATCGCCCATCAAGCCGCCCAACAAGGCGGCGATGTCGCCCACGGCGTTCTCCAATCACTGAGTGCCGCCGAAAAAGATTCAGCGCGTCCCCATCAAGATGTCCGCGGAAGGACGCCCAGCAACAAATGAATTCACCCTCCGGGCAGGAGGGTCGAGCGACGCGTGGGGAGGTCGAACGCAAACACCCTGTCACCGACTGAGGCCCTCAGTCCGCCCCCCGTCTCCACCCACCGTAACCGACTGTGGCCCTCAGTCCGCCCCCGGCTCCACCCACCCGAGCCGACTGAGGCCCACCGTAGGCCCCCTCGCACCGCCAAACCAAA
>NZ_JBICHO010000354.1:0-6522 GCF_043100905.1 Rhodopirellula sp. JB055
GTCGCACCCATTGCGTTTCTGCCAGTTCGGGTTCGAACCATGTGCGGACTGTCGAGTTCATCGCGACTTGGTTGGCGAGCACACGGCACTTGATCAGTGATTGCTTGAGTGACCAAGGTGCGTCCTGCTGCAACACGGATCTGGCCCACACCACTTCGTCCCACGTCGCACTGGATGGAATGGGCGAGTCCATCCACGTCTTCGCGGCGGCTTCGGTGGCATCCGCGTTGAGCAGCGTTTGCAGTCCGTCGAACAATTCGCTGCACTGGTCACTGCGAGTGGTGTGAATGCCATCCGCGTGCATCTGAATCGCAACAGCCAGTGTGGGTGCGGTCACGTCGACCGTGTGATGTTTGGCTTGTTCTGAGGCGGCATTCGGCGGTGCGGCAACGGACCGAGTGGCACTGGGCAGGTCGGCCGTTGTCGATGGCGTCACAATCGCTTGGGCAGACGCCGCGGGTGTGGTGTCGACTTCGGGATTCGGAGCGGGTTGAATCGGTGCCAACAGATAGCGTTTCCACTGTCCTCGTGGGATGCTGGAAAAAGAACGGGGGACTGATTGGTCGTCGCCATCGGGGCGTTTGGGGCTGACCACACCCAACCATTCGGCCACCGAAATGACACCGTCGGCGTTGATGTCCGCGGATTCTTCGAAGCCGTTCATCGCGGCTTGTGTCAGCGGCGTGACATGTTGGGTTGGGGCGATCAGCTCATGATTGATTTGGCTGTGATGCGCGACAACCAAGACATTCGAATGGCTCAACGCGGAGACTTCTCGATCGAGACACTGAGCGAACTGCCAGGCGTTCATCTCGGGCAAACGTCCGATTGAATCGCCGACGCTTTCAATCGCGTCGATCAACACGATCACGGGCGTTTGAGTTTTACTGAGATGTCGAAGAAGTTCGGAAACGTCCAGCGGCGATTTTTTCAACGTTGACTCGGTATTCAACGACAACTATATCGCGTGGCCGTCGACCACCAATGCTGTGCCGGCAAGGTGAATGAGTCGGGTACCGTTCGTGATATCGGTTTGTGTGATTTGATTGGCGGCGGAGAGCGAGAGCGTTGGAGTCACGCTGGCCGTCGGCATTGCCTGACCGAAAGAGGAAAACGCATCCAGTGATGCAAGAGCAACGGCCTGCGCCGGTATCACCGGGGCAGGTTGTGTCTTTTTCGGTGGCACCGGCCCGATCGATTGAATCAACAGACGAGGTGATTCAAGCGGACGCCAAACCGAGATCACAAAGATCCCGAGCAAGGACGCGAGGACGATTGTCAGCGCAACCTTGATGCGCAGATGCGATCTCGATGCGGTTGGCTGGTTTCGCCAATCTCGCAGTCGCGATTCGGTCACTTTGGGATTGTTGTTGGTTTTGCTCATGTTCTAGCCACCAACCTGAACGGTGGGTTCACCTGATGCGATCGTTCCACCGTGGGCAGTCGGATCACCCATCCGTACCGCGGGTTTGCCACCGATCATGACGGTGGCGGAACCTTTGGAAAGAGTGTCAGGTGACCCGGTGCACTCGGCCTCATCACCCAAAACCGCGGCGGGCATGCCACCGATCAGCACCGTCGGTTCTCCCGGACCGATGATCGGGCCTCCGACGTGCGGGACGACGCCTGTGACCATCGGGCAACTGTGTTCGTCCATGATTCGAGCAGCAGGCGGCATCACTGGTTCCCTTGCTTGGTGTCTTGTTCGCGTTGCAACAACGCGCTGCCGGATTGCAACCATCGCTGCATCACGCTGTCTCGATCTGGCTCCGCCGCGACAGACCAACGATGCGCGGTCATGATTGCGACGCCGCTCAAATGCGATGGCGGTGGGATGGGCGGTTGATCATCCGGTCCCAGACTGCCGCCGCTGAAGATGATCGCCTGAGCGATCCAACGGATGACGTTGTCAGGAGAACTGATGGCTAGCTGATCGCGAACTTTGCGGCGGTCGGTTTCGTCGCCCGAGCTTTGCCAAGCGAGAATGCTTTGGTCGAGCGTGCTGCTGGCACGATCGATAAAACCCGATGCATCGATCGCCCAACCGATTGCGGTTCGATTCGGCAACGCACCAGCGAGAAACCGGATCGCATCGTCGTTCAAGGAGGCATCGATCAATCGCTGGAGATAGTCCATCGTGCGATCAGGTGACTGGATCAATGCGACGGATCTTTCCGACATCGACATCACTTTCGCAAGCGAGGCGATGGTCGCGTGATCGTCGATGGTTTCGTCGGAAGTGGCTTGTTGTTTTGACTTCGCTTTGGGGGGCACAGTCGTCACATCGGGTGACCAACGAACCGAGAAAGCGGTTTGGCCGGCAACGAATTCGGTCTCGCACTGGCCTGTTTCCGACAGCGTGAGCCGATCGCAGGAGTCTCCGGCGACGATCAGTGCATTCTGTTCCTCGAGGACTTCGATCACCGCGTTGGTTCCGCAGCGCACGACAAAATGTTCCGGCGACAAAGCGGCGTCATCAGGAAGGCTCATTTCCACCCACTCGCTACTGCCCACGCGTGCTTCTTGGCCAACGCGCAAGATCAATCGCACGTCGGTGTCGTCAGCGGGATGGGCGGTGAGTAAAAGTGGCATGGTGAATCGAATGATTGGGATGACGCGAACAAACGCGAGGCCAAATTCTGTGAAAAAGGTGTCTGACCCCTTTTTGAGGGATTTCAGTTGATTTGAACGATGGCTCCTTTGACCGTGAGGGAGCCGCCTGAACTGAGTTCTGCCGTTGCGTTGCCTTTGAGTGTCATCGATGCATCCGCGGCGGCTTCAATTTCGGGAGCAGCCATGCTGATCTTTGCATCGCCCTTGATGGCGATTTCGGTTGCTTGGATGTTGATGCCCGATGGTGTCAGCTCGATGGAGGATTGACCGCACGTCAGCGTGATCGACTTGGCCGCTTCGATCGTGATCGCGCCGCTTTCGACCGACACATTTTGATCGCCTTGTTTGACCGTCAGGTTGTCGTCTCCCGCATCGATCGTCGTCGTGCGGTCTTGGCCGATTTCAGTCGTCTGGCTTCCCGATCCGCTGCCGACACCGACTTGGACGTTTTGATCGTTGTAGATTTCGATCGTTTGGTCGCCGCTGTCTGATTTGTCGAAACCGACCTTCAAGGAATCATCGTTTTCGACGACTCGAACAAAATCGCGTTCGCTGTGCAGGTAAATTTGCTCGGCATCTTTCGTGTCATCAAACGTCAGTTCGTGGAAACAGTTTGTGTCTCCTTCTTTGGTGCTGCGTGTGCGAAAGACCGTTTTGGCTTGCCCATCGGCCAGGTCTTCCGGGGGCATGCGATCGGCATTGAAGACCCGACCGGTCACGATCGGTCGATCGACGTTGCCGTCTAAAAACGCCACGATCACTTCTTCGCCGACTCGCGGAATCGAGACCGCACCCCATCCCTTGCCGGTCCAAGGCTGCGTCACGCGAATCCAACAGGAACTGCTGTCGTCACCGGTTCCGACTAAATCCCAGGCGAATTGCACTTTGATGCGGCCATACGCGTCGGTCCAGATTTCTTCACCATCGGGGCCAACAACCGTTGCGATTTGAGGGCCTCGCATGACTGGGCGTGCGGTCGTTTGTCGGCTGCGGTAGGGAATGGACGAAGGAAGCAACCGCAGTCGATTGCTCAGATGGAAGGAGTGTGCACCTCCGCTGCCGGCCGAAACATCGCCGGTCGTCATCACCAGATGCCGGCCCACGATCAGGTACTCTTGATTGAGATCATCGACGGGATGCGACGTCATCGTCAAAAGATTGCCGGCGATCACCGAAGGAGTCGACACGTCCGCGGCGGCGGCGTGTTGGTCTGACGTGGCGGCTTCGGTTAGAACGCGAGCGTAGTGTTGGCCGTCGTCGGTCTCAAAGAACTGACCCGGGAATTCGTACCATTCCCAGTCGCTTGCCGTGTCCGACGCGTTTTGACGAACGGTCATTTCGGCGCGAGGTTTTTGGAAATCGTAGTCTCGCAACACGTATGACGCCGTGTTGAAGTCACGCTCATAGGTCCACTGCGAAAGACACATTTCAGTGCCCGGTTGTTCCACCGCGTGATAAGGTAGTGAATCAAAAGACGCCGACGCTTGATGGGCACTGACGTCATCGCACAGTACCATCGTGTGTTGGTCTTCGGTGTATTCGAAGAAGTAGTAGATGCCTTCTTCTTCAAACAGTCGACTGAGGAATTGAAAGTCTGATTCGCCGTATTGCACGCAGTAGGCGCGTTGGCGATACGTTTGTGTGAGTCGGTCTTCCAGTTCGCCGGTGAAGCCTCGCGATTCGATCACGGCTTTGGCGATTTCGACGACCGTCTGCTGTTGAAAGACTTGCGATCCGCCGACATGTCGTAGCAATCCAATCCAAGGAGCAAGCGTCGCGTGATATTGGTACAAGCCAGCGCTGGTGCCAACCTGACCGAACCGTGTGACATAACCGTGCAAGTATTCTGGCGAATCGTCTGCATCGCCGATGCGAATGGAGACGGGTTGTTTGAGCAGGTCGAGCGGATCGATATCGCCTTCGGAGCTGACCAAATCCAACGTGCCTCCAAAGGGGCGTCCGAGTTGTTCTGTCCAAGACACACCGGTCAACACGAGCACATCGTCAGCCAGCGGTGTGCTGACGGCGATCGGACGGTTGGCTTGGGTCAGAGTCATGACGATGAATTGCTGTGCAACGCTAGAGAATGAATTGACAGTCGCCGACATCGGCGCGGGGAGCTTTCCCGTGAACCCAAGCACTTCGGCCGAGAGCACCGACGCGTCCCAGTGACAATCGTGGGATCGTGTGGCGATCCAAGATCAAGCGAACGCGGCAATCCAGTCCGGGGTCGACGTAACCACGGATCAAATCACGAAGCGTGTTGTGCGATTCACCGCCAGGAAGTAGTTCCTGAAACAAATCAAACGCGATCGGCCCAATGTCCAAATCGACCATCGAGCAACGGTCCGGGACACTCCGTCCGAGCACCACGCTTTGTCCCAAGCGACCACCGCGGCCCGCGGTTTCTCCGCGACCAGATGGCCTTTCCGATTGAGAGAGCAGCGTTCGGTCTTCTGGTTCCAAACGGAGTTGCCGCAATTGGAATGTCTTGACGTTTGCATCCGCGTGCACGGTCGCGGAAACCACTGCCGCGAGACCTTCCGCGTTGCGATGTGTGGACCCAAACCGGCCGCTGAAGTACAGCCCTGAGTTGTCAGTTGAAGTTGGGGCGACGTTGGATTCTGCTCCGGGTCTCAGCGTGCCCGAGATGGAACCCACGTACGCTGCGAAGCGGTCCGTTTCTGGGCGATCACGCTGGACCGCACCGCGACTGCTGCTCCACGCCCGGTAGAACAGTGTTGCCATGCGGTGATGGAATAGGTTCAGAAACGATTCCAACGTGGGGTCAGCATGGTGCCTGGTTTCATGCCGAACGGTCTCGGTCATATGCAGAGGCAACGGACCTCCCGGCCCGAGCAAACCAAAGAACCGTTGGCTGATGTGTGCACGTTCATCGTGCCCCGAATCGATCCGGTCAATCGTCGCGGGGGCAAAGTCCAGTGCGGTGGTTTGCCGGATCCGGACGGCCTCTTGGCTGGTTTGTCTGGCGTGACCAACTCGAGGCAGCGTCGGTGACTCGGCTTCGATTCGTCGCATCGCCTGAAAGAAATCAAGCGACTGAACTGGTTTCCCGAGTTCTTCCGTGAGACGCTGTTCCCAGGTGGCGGTGGAGTCGGAAGTGGTCATGGACTTGTCAGGCAAAACGAGAACGGCAAATCAAAGTCTCGGCGTGAGGTTGGAACCCGGCCAATGGCGAGGTTGAGGCAGTCGGCTAGATCAGTGCGGTCGTCCCGGTGCGAACCGGCCATCGATGCACCGGGCCACGTGAGGGCGTGCGGAGCGACGTTTGCGTGAAGCTGTTCAAGGACACAAAGCGTGCCATGAAACGATCCAGCACTCCCGCCAACAAGAACGCACCTCCGCCTTCGAACGCTGATTCGTCGAACTCCAGTTCCAGGTGCACTCCGCGACCGTGAACGATCGGGCCGGGCATTGGAATTTGCCGTGTGACAGCTTGATTGGTCACCGAGAGAATCCCGTCCACCTGACGTCGTGTCGCGGGCAAGTCTTCGGGGCAATACAGATACAGCGTTTGCCGCAGCAACGCGGCCGCAGAATTCGAGTTGGGATCCGCCGTTTTTTCGCGATCGCACAGCGAGAGGAAGTTGGACGTCAAATGATTGACCAGTCGCCAACAGGTCTCGCCATCTTCGGTGGTCAGCGGTGCACGCGGTGTGGTGGGGCCGGACAGACAACTGATGGAAGCAACTGGTCCGGGGCCATCCAGGGTGAACGCGTCCCGCCAACCGGTTTTCGGTTTCAGCAACGCGAGGTCGCGGTTGGTGCAATAGACCGTCGAGGACAGTTGGCGAATCGGATGTCGTGAAGGTCGTTGACTTGAATCGGTTAGCGTCACAAAGACTTCGGTCCCCAAGTATGGCGAGCGATGACCGTATTCACGTTGGT
>NZ_JBICHO010000355.1:0-3098 GCF_043100905.1 Rhodopirellula sp. JB055
CCAACGATTCACGAAGCAGGCGGCAGCGATCGAGAAACATCTTCGTGCCCCAGCGCCGACGCATACGACGCAGAACCGAATCGCTTCCCGATTGCAAACACAGGTGCAGGTGCGGGACGACCTTGTCGGAGAACTCGGCCATCACACCAATCAGTTCACGAGTGACTTCGGTCGCCTCAATGCTGCTCATTCGAATTCGAAATTGGCCTGGGATCTGGCAAAGATCCTTGACCAAGTGAGCCAACCGCACCCATTCCTCACGAGGCTTGTTGCGGTTCCAGTCGACACCGTAGTGGCCCAGGTGAATGCCAGTCAGAATGACTTCGCGGTGTCCGGCATCCACCAAACGAGTGACCTCGTCGACAATCTCTTGGCTGGGGCGCGAGTGCAGTTTGGGACGCACCATCGGGATGATGCAGTAACTGCAACGGAGCAGGCATCCGTCTTGGACTTTCACATACGCTCGTTTGCGACCAGCGAATCCAGACAACCCAGTGGGCACATCGATGACGCCGAAGCGGCCCATCAGATCACCCAGTTCACGTTTGTCGGTCAACACCTCGACGACGCCCGGCAGGGCACTGACTTCCTCAGGTGCCCGGGTGGCGTAGCACCCCATGACGACGATCCGCGCATCGGGATTTTCGCGATTCAGACGCCGGACAACTTGCCGACTTTTCGCGTCGCCAGTTTCCGTGACCGTGCAAGTGTTGACGATGCACAGGTCGGCCGACTCGCCGTCACCGGCGTCTTCGTACCCAATCGTTTGCAAGCCCTGTCGCACCAGTTCGGTTTCGTACTGGTTGACCTTGCATCCCAGCGTGCGGGTTCGAAGTTTCGCCGTCATCAGAAAAGAATGCCTGTTCAGCCTCGGGCCCGCTTAGCCGCGAGCAGGTTCAATGGTGGCGGTCATGCTGCCCTTGCAACGATCCAATCGTTCGTCTTTTCCGAACGCATGGATTTGATCGCGTTTCAGTTCCGCCAGTTCCAACGTGGTGGTCATACAAATCGCACGGCCACTTTTGTCAACCTCTTTCGCGACTTGATAGCCTTTTTCGATGGGCATGCGGAACAAACGTTTCATCATCGAAATCACATAATCGTAGCTGTGGTCCGTGTCGTCCCACAAAATGACGTGATAGGGCGGTTGCCGTTTTGGTTTGCGGTCGCTGCAGCGTTCTTCTTCCGTGACCACATCGGGCTCGGCAACGGCGGCGGAATAATCGGACATGCTTCCAACAGCTCCTCTTGAAATCTGGGCAGTCAGCGGCGTCTCATCCTGCCGCTTGGTGGTCCTGTTCTGGTTTGCGAAGTGCTATTGTAAGGACGTCCAGATAGACCTGTTAGTCCTCAAATACGGATTTTTCCGCATTCGACGGCACGCCGCTTGATTCTCTTTCGCAACACAATTTGATGTCCCAACCCGAACAATCTTCCACCTCCGCGTTCCAATTGCCCGCCGAAGTTCAGTCGTGTTTGGACGACGGCAAACAGCGTCACGAAGCCGAATTGATTGAGTGGTTGAAAATCCCGAGCATCAGCAGTGATTCGTCTCGCCGCGAAGACGTGCACCGAGCCGCTGAATGGCTGCTCGAGAAAATGAAGGCGGCCGGCCTGCAAACCGAGTCCATTGCCACCAACGAATTTCCGCTGCTGGTGGCCTCGACCCCACCGGTTCCCGGTGCCCCGGTCGCTCTGGTCTATGGACACTATGACGTCCAGCCACCCGAGCCGTTGGACCTGTGGACCAGTCCTCCGTTCGAACCCGCCGTTCGCGACGGCAAAGTCTTCGCCCGCGGTGCAACGGATGACAAAGGCCAAGTCCTGACGCACATCCACAGCATTTGTGACTGGCTCGCCAGCGGACAACCCTTGCCACTGCAAATCAAATTCTTGATCGAGGGCGAAGAGGAGGTCGGCAGCCAAAACCTGGACGATTGGTTGCCCAAGCTCGCCGAAAAACTGGCCTGCGACGTCGTCGTGGTCAGCGACAGCAGCCAGTACGCACCCGGCCGCCCCGCCGTGACGTGCGGCCTGCGAGGCATCGCCACATACGAATTGTTCGTCGACGGACCAAGTCACGACTTGCACAGCGGCAGCTTCGGCGGCGCGGTCGCCAACCCCCCCATGGCTCTGTGCCAGTTGCTCGCCAGCATGAAAGACGCGGAAGGAAAAATCGCGATCGAGGGCCTGTATGACGATGTCGCGCCGATCCCCGACATTGAACGCGAGGCCTGGAAGAAACTTGGTGCCGACGACGCCGAATTCGCGAGCAGCGTCGGTGCTTCCGAACTTCACGGCGAAGCGGGCTACACAACTGATGAGCGACGCTGGGCGCGTCCCTCGCTCGACATCAACGGTTTGACCTCCGGACATCAAGGCGAAGGCGTCAAAACGGTTTTGCCAGCCAAAGCGTCCGCGAAGTTCAGCTTCCGATTGGTGCCCAACCAAGACCCCAAACGTCTCACCGGACTGATCGAATCTCACCTCGAGCGTCATTGCCCGCCGGGTATCCGCTGGACGCTGAAACCCGACCACGGTGCCGGTGCGATGTTGGCGGATGCCAACAGCCGCTACGCCAAGGCAGCCAGCGTCGCGATCGAGAAAGCGTTCGGAACACCACCCGTGATGATTGGTGACGGCGGCTCGATCCCAACCCTGGCTCGTTACCAAGAAGTCCTGGATTGCGTTTGCTTGCTTCTCGGTTGGGGCCAACACGACGATGCCGCCCACAGCCCCAACGAAAAGTTCTCGCTGGAGGATTTCCACCGCGGCATCCAAGCCTCCGCCTCGCTCTGGCAAGCCATCGCATCTGCTTGAGAAGTCTCGACAGAGCTTACGCTTCAATCAATTCGTCACCTCTCCCCCGACGCAAGGAGTTGCTCGGGTGAGGGGGCGAGGCAGCGAGACCGAACAAGGTCGACGACGCCGATTCGTTTTGCATCCAGCTCAGTGATGCTCAGCAGCGAGCGCTTGGCCCCCCTCACCCGAACGTCGCTGAAGGCTCCGTTCGACCTCTCCCCCAACACAGTTGGAGGAGAGGTGACACCTCGTTTGGAAAGTCCTTCAACAGCAGTCAATCAATAATCGGTCGCGGC
>NZ_JBICHO010000356.1:0-5536 GCF_043100905.1 Rhodopirellula sp. JB055
CCTCCCAGCGGGAGGGTGATGAGAAACGCTTGGCGAAACGGCGTTTGAACGCTGCACGACATCTCCGCTCAATCCTGTGAAGCGGGGACGATACATTCACGGTTGTTCCTTGACCTCAAGGCTTCTTTGTAGCGATTCAATCTGCATCTGGATCGATTCGAGTTGGGAGTCGATCTCGGCCAGCGAGGTGGTTTCGTTCTTTGTCGGTTCGTCCCAAACTGATTCGGTGATCGGAGCCGCAAGGGCAAAGTCGGGACCATTCGCTTCGGACGGAGTCGAGGACGGATGGCTGGCGGGGCGTGTAGCAATGACCGGCGGTTTCGTTGTTCTCGATCGGTTCCAAAGATTGATCGCCGCCAACGGGATGGAAGCCGCGACGAGAACCGTCAGTAAAATTGCGAGACGGATGTAGGGTCTTTTCGATGCCATCACTTCGCTCGGAAGAGGGATGCTGGGTTGTTGCACGTGGGCCAAGCAGGCTTCCAGCAGACGCTGCGTTTCTTCGGCGCTGCTGATTCGATTTCGTGCGTCCTTGCGAAGCAATTGATCGACCAAGTGGTCCATCCAAACCGGAACACTCGCTTGGCTTTCCCGCATCGGACGATGAGGATGATCTGTGATCCGGCGCAGGATTCCGTAGCTGGTTTCCGAACGAAAGGGCGGACGTCCCGTTGCCATCGCGTACAGAACACACCCGAGTGCAAACAGATCGCTGCGAGCATCGACCGATTCACCACGTGCTTGTTCAGGTGACATGTACTGGGGCGTTCCTGCGATCACGCCGGAGCGTGTGACGGTTACATCATCGGCGGCGCGGGCCAAACCAAAGTCGGTCAACATCGTTCGGTCGACGGCGGGTTCGATCAGAATGTTGGCGGGCTTCACGTCGCGATGCACCAATCCTTGACGATGGGCGGCAGCGAGCGCTGCGGCGACTTGGATACCGATCCGCAGCACATCGGTGAGCGGCAGCGGACCCTCGGCGTCGATGCGTTGTTGCAGTGTCCGGCACGCCACAAACGGCATGACCAAGTAGGGCAGGGTGGCGGATTCACTGACGGACAAAATGGGCATCACGTTGGGATGCACGATCGCCGCGGTCGCTTGTGCCTCACGAAGAAAACGCTTGCGAGCCGTTCCAATCGAGGCCAAGTGCGGCGACATGACTTTGATGGCCACCGGGCGATTCAGTTCTGGCTGAAAACCCTTCAGCACAATCCCCATCCCGCCGTGCCCGATCACCGACTGGACTTCGAACTCACCAAGTTTGCCAATGGCGTCAGGTTGGTCGGTTGGCTGCAGAAACGAAACCGCGAAATCGGCCAACCAAGCGGTCTCGGTGGGTTCAGCCAACTTGGGTGTGTCGAGCGCGAGGCTGCCCGACATGGTTTCACGCCTTAGCGATTCACGAATGGCGTGGGAGGACTCGGCAAACCGCTCGATCCGCTTCTGACAGAGTTCGCATTCATCAAGGTGTGAGGTGACGTCTTCGTCGGTCTGCGCATCGGCGTGTTCGTCGAGCACCAATCGCAGGACGTCGTCGCTGGGGTGTTGGGTTTTCACTGCATCACCTCATCGAGAACCACTCGGATGCGACGCAGGATGCGGGAACGCGACATGTAAATGCTGCCGGCGGAGACGTCGAGCTCTCCAGCGATCTCCGCAACCGGTCGGCCTTCGATCATCGTGCGCCAAAACGCTTTCCAGCTTGTCGGGGCAAATTCGGAGCGGACTTTCTCGGCGGCCCAGACAATCAGTTCATGTTGGTACTGATCCTCCAACGTGGGATCATCGATGGCGGGTTGTTGGTCGAGTTGCAACAGTGCGTCCGTGCCGCCTTGCCCGGAGATCTGTTTTCGCTGGCGAGCCATGTACTTGATGACGACGTTGCGGGAGACCTGGTGGACCCAACGCCGGAACGACGCGTCTTTACCGTCTTCAGAGAACCCGTCAATGCTGCGTGCGATCGAGATCAGGACTTGCTGGGTGACGTCGGCGACGTGCGACGGGGGCGTTCCATGCCGTGCGACCAGGTGCTTGAGAAACGGTTCGTAGGTTTCCACAAACGACCACCAAGCCGATTGGTCTGCCGCACCGCCCAATCGAACGATCAAGCTCGGTCGTGTTTCGGGAGAATGCATGGCTGGGGACCGCCGAAAAGAAAAGCCGCATCTGATTGACGATTAACGAAACCCATGACGGTTCGTTGATCCATTGAGCCGATGGGCGATAGCCCCGGTTTCTACACTTTTGACCGGGGCCGATCGCGCATCGGCTCATTACTAAACGCTGAAACGTAACTGACTCGACAAGGCGTTGACGAGCTCCGCGACGTGAACGTTCCTATCAAGAACAGTCCTCCATCGAGTGAGAATCTCACGCCTGTCGAAAAAATTTTTTTGCGAACTCAGTTTTGTTTCGTTGGTTCGCCCAAAGTTTCGCGAATCGCGTCGGACAATTGTTCACCCAGCTTCGATCCACCACCGACGAAAACTCGCGTCACGGTGCCTTCTGCGTCGATCACGACTGTCTGAGGAATCGCGTTGGCTTGGTAGCGTCCCGCCGCGACACCGTCGATGTCCAGCACGACTTCGGGGCTGACACCGATTCGGTCGAGCGTGTTGCGGATGTCTTCCGCACTTTCTTGCAAGTTGACCGCGACCAAACGGACTTGTTCGGGATCGAATTCGGCAACGGCTTCCTCGATCACCGGCATGGCTTGCATGCACGGGCCGCACCAAGTCGCCCAAAAATCCAGGACCAGTGTTCGGCCGGTTTGATCGGCGATGCGGAACGGTTTGCCATCGAGTGTTTTGAGTTTGAAGTCTGGAGCAGGGTTGCCCACCAAAGGAGACCGAGTGCCAGCCATTGAATCGTCCCCACCACCGGAGTCGCCGATGATCGGTTCAGGGGCATTCACGAGTTGCCAAATCGCGTGCGGGTCATCCGCCAATTCAAAGTCGTTTTGAACGCCGAGATAAAGTTCTTCGCAATTGGCAAGCGGAAGACGAATTGGACCGAGGAAAAAGTTCTCGCCGATCAGCGTTTGATTGATAACGCTCGCGGGCACCAAGGACAAACGATTGCCATCGAGCATCTTGCCTTGCACTGTCAATTCATCCGAATCGTCGCCTGTTTCCTTGGCTGCAGTCTTTTGAGATTCATCCTCGCCGGATTGTTTTTCTGCCTCATCGGGGGCGACCGGCGGCTTCAACCAAATGATTTGTGAGATGACGTTGCGTGGGATGGTGATCGTTTCCAAGCGAGATTCGACTTCGGCGGTCTCTTTCGTCAGACTCACCAATCGGCAACGCATCATGTCGCCGTTGTTGGCAATCAAGAGGTGAGTTGGCGGGCTGTTCTTTCGATTGCGTGGAACGGTGAGCAATCGCTCGCGTTCTTGTTCATCGATGACCGGTTCGGATCCGTTCGAGTTCAAATGAATCGCACGGATTTGTTCACGAGGCAGCTTGGTTTTTTGGGTCATTCCTGATTCGAAGATGATCTCGTTTTCGTCGATCGAAATCACTTTGCCAGGAATGACTTCCCCGGTTTTCAGGTAGATCGGTTTGCCGGCGACGGCCTTCAGGCTCGCTTTGGGATCGAAGACTTTGCTGAAGACATTCCAAACGCCTCGCTGAGGTGCCGCTTGGGCAACGACGCCTCTTTGTTTGGCCTTTTGCAAGCCGTTTTGTTTTTGCGCTGCTTGCCGAAGTTTCTGTAGTCTCTCGATGCGAAGCTCTGTCGCCGATTTAGTCGTTTCCACTTTCGGACGCAGAATCAATTTGCCTTTGATGTCAGGACGCATGACCGTAGGCGTGGTGGCCACCGGTTCGAACCGAAGAGCCGGGGGCTTGGTATCCGGTTCCGCGACAAGCAAGCGGCCGTGAAGTCGCGTGCCGTCCAGTTCCAGACGCATTTGCCCTTTGAGCGAAGGGACGCTTGGCGTGGATGCTTGGAAATCGATCGTGTCGATGCTGGAAATAGGAATTGCGACTTCGCTATTTGTTGCTTCGACAACCACATGCAACGAACGCTCATCGATTTGTTGCAGGCTGCCGCTCAGGCGCATCCCATCAAAGGTGCGGATTTGCAATTGATCCAGGCTGGGAAGTTCGGGTTCCGAATCCTTTTCGGGGGCGTTCTGAACAAAATCCATGACCATGATTTGATCGGCATGGATGGAGCGTTCTTCTTCTCCTGCTTGGAACTGCCACAGGTTATTCTCGATGCCTTTCCAGATACCTTGGAAGGCCTCACCGTTGGTCAGGTGGACCGACGTTTCGACGCCGGTTTCGTCGGTGTTCGTGGACGCTTCAGCGGTGTCATTGGATTTTGGAGCCGGATCGGTGGCGTGCAGGACTTGCAAGGAACGGATTCGGAGGTTGCCATCGATGTTGCGGAAATAAATGCCGGTCTGAGTGATGCGCGGCGTTTTGATCGGCAATTTGTACTGCGTCAGGGTTTCGCCGCGCATGGATTCGATCGTCACTTGGCGGTCAGCCTGGTCGATCTTCAATGTCACCTGCAACCGGTTGCCAAGTTCTTTGAGCTTGGCGATCGATTCCACTCCTGCTAGCGATCCGTCTTCCCAAACGGCGACGATGTCATCGTCCCAAACCTCGATATGGAATGCATCGGCCCAAGTGTTCTCGGGGGATTCTGGATCAACGCCGATCGCGATGACAAAGTTTGGTTTTCCTTCCCAGGCGATATCCAGTTCGACGCGAGCCAATCGCGGAAGCTGGAGGACACGGAAAATGGTGGCCATCGAGGTGCTGGTTTCCAACGTGCCTTTGGAATCCACCCAGCTTTCGAGTCGACCATTTGACTCCCATTCATCACGTGAACCGGGACCTTGGAAGACAACGGCGCGACTGTCGTCCCAGCGGAAGATCTGGCGAACCATGGCGAGCGGTAGTTCCGACGTTTCGCCACCGGTGAGTGAAACGGTCAATGGATCGCCCACTTCGACGATATCGCCGAACAGGCGGTCGCCGTTGAGCAGTTCCAGTGCGAACTGACCTTGGGTGGCGGTGATTTCCGAGGGAGGCGGGAACGTGGCCGATGCCAAGGACGCAAAGGGGAAGGAAAACGGTGTGGCAAACCCATCGTTTTGCCAGTTCACGATGGTCGGGGTTTTTTCCTCGCTGATCTGCGACTTAGCGAAATGACCCTGCACATGGTCGCCATTGTTCAGCCGCAGGATTCCGGAAAAGTCATTCGCGAACAATGGTGGGGTGCACAACGCCCGGTTCAGGAAACCAAAGACGCCCATTAGCAAGATCAGGGACACTCTCGCCGCGGTGGTGGGTCGTTTCATGCGATCGTGATTTTCCAAGATTTTCATCGTTCGTAGATCGGCAGGAAACGGAAGTTGAGCGCCATCGCTAGCAGTGACAAAGAGGTTTCGACGGTGGGGCCAAAGTTACCTGAAAAGCTACCGTCTTCGTTCTGGCTGGCCTTGAGTTGGCGGATCAATTCCTTGTTCCATTTTTCCCAAGCTTCGACATCCCCCTGAAACAACGCTTGGGCT
>NZ_JBICHO010000357.1:0-28346 GCF_043100905.1 Rhodopirellula sp. JB055
TGTGCCAGCCTCTCACTTTGCAAACGGTTGGGCCGACGCGGAAGGGTTCCGCCAACCTCCGATGTACTTTCCTTCCGGCGGAAGCACCGTTCGAGGAGTCTCCAAACCCGGCGAAGTGGTTTGGTCACGAATTTTCATTGCCGACGATCGGCTGCACATGGATTTGGGGCGAGCAACGGTGATCGAGTTGCCAGCCGAAGAGACGCAGCGACGTTGGGATTCGACGACGCCTCAGTGGCCGATCATGCACGCGGTTTTGCACGGGGTTTCGCGAGATGAAATGATGGCTCGACACAAAGCCAACCACATTCAAGTCGCCTATGCGAACTCGGCGGAAGAGGCGGACATCGCCATGAAAACCAAGGCGTCGGTGGCGGATCAATTGGGCATGGTTGTCAGCTACTGCGGCGTGCGTCCCGATGCCCCATGAACGCTGCACACTGTTTTAAGTTCCATTCGTCAATGATTCCAAGGTGTTGCCTTGGTCGCTGGAGAAATGAAATGACTGGGAAACAATTCACTTTGGGGACCAGCGTTGCTGGCTGGTTGGCACTCCTCTTGGGTGTGGTGTTGTTTCATGGTGTCGGATCAGGGGCAGCGTTTGCCAAGGAACCGTTCCATGTGATGACTTACAACATCCGCTACTTGAATTCCCACGATCGGCTTGATCTGTGGTCGATGCGGCGTTCGAAGGTGATTGAGACCATTGCGTCGGCTGACGTTGCTGGACTGCAGGAAGTCACGGTGACGCAACTGCACGAGATCCAAGAAGGCACGCCGGAGTGGACTTGGTACGGAGTGGGGCGAGATGACGGGAAAGAGGGCGGTGAGTTCGCGCCCATCGGGTATCGTCACGATCGGTTCGAAGCGATGGGCCATGGTACGTTGTGGTTGTCGGAGACACCGTCCGAGGTGGGTTCCAAAGGTTGGGACGCGGCGCTGCCTCGCACGATGACCTGGATGGTGCTGCGTCGAAAATCGGACCGTGCTGAGTTCTTGGTGATCAATTCGCACTTTGACCATCGAGGCGCCAAGGCACGTGAAGAATCGGGACGTTTGGTCGCGGAGGAAGTGGATCAGCGAGCGGAGAATTTGCCGGTGATCGTGATGGGCGATTTCAATGCGGATTCCGAGTCCGCGCCGTTGGAAGCGCTGCAGGCTGGAAAGCGAGTTCCGTTGCTAGACGCTCGCGATATGGTCGTCGGAAAGCCCACCGGTCCGACGGGGACCTGGAATGGGTTCAAGGCGATTCAGCCAGACCGGCGGATCGACCACGTGCTGGTCAGCGACCGTGTCGCTGTGCAGGAGTACAAGACGCTGGACCCGCGAACGGAGTCCGGGCGTTTCGCCAGTGATCACTTGCCGATCGTGATTCGCGTGGACTTGAAGTAGAGGCGTGACAGCGAGTCAGTTCAGTTGAAGTCGGGAAGGCGGACCAATTCGCCACCCTTCATGGCAGATTGGTGGGCGCACAAACCGGTGCAGGTCCAGTTCGCAGCGGTCGGCGCGTTGGGCCAAGGATCACGATCTTCTTTCACAGCGGAAATGAATTCATGCACCATGTGCGGATGGGATCCGCCGTGGCCACCTCCCTGCACGAACGACAGGTGTTCGGAATCGTGGATTTCCGCTGGCAGAGTGAAGCGTCGGATCGGTTCCGGCAACAGGTGGGCGAAGTCAGGGATTTCGATCTTTTCCGGGATCTCGTTTTCGGGTTTCTTGGCGGTGTGCAGAACATGAGGTTCGTCTTCGATCAACGTCCACTCAAAACTGCGTTTGGTTCCGTAGACATCAAAGCTCTCGCGGTATTGGCGGGCAACGTCATAAAGGAATCGCCAGATATGAGCGGTGATGTCGCTGTCCTTGAGTTTGATGTGGCAGCTTTCCACTGCGAAAGGGCTGCCTGACTTTTTCGCAATGTCTTCGCGAACGGTGCCGGAGCCAAAGCAACTGACCGATTCTGCAAGCGCGTTGGTCAGGCCCAGGCAAGGGCTGACGACGTGCGTCGCGTAATGCATCGGGATCATCTCTTCCCAGTAGCTCGGCCATCCGTCCATGTCTTGAGGGTGAGAGGCAGCGAGGTGCTGGATCTTTCCCAGGTCGCCTTTTTCGTACATGTCTTTGATGAACAAGAATTCCCGGCTGTAGACGACCGTTTCGGCCATCATGTATTTCAACCCGGTCTCTTTGACTTTGTCACAGATTTGTTGGCACTCTTCGATGGTCGTTGCCATCGGGACGGTGCACATCACATGCTTGCCGGCATCGAGTGCCTTCAGTGACATCCAAGCGTGATCCGCGATGGGGCTGTTGATGTGCACGCACTGAACTTCGGGATCGGCCAGCACCGCGTCGTAGTCGGTGTAGCGACTTTCGATGCCAAACTGGTCGCCTGTCTTGTTCAGCTCGGTTTCGTTGCGTCGGCAAATGGCCACGACGTCAGCGTCCGGATGAGCTTGATAGATCGAAATGAACTCCGACCCGAAGCCCAAGCCGACCATTGCCATTTTCACTTTGCCATCGCTCATCGAATGGGGTGTCCTTTACCATCAAGTTCACTGCGGGGATTGAATTTGAAGGTCAGTATAAAGAGCCTACCCAGGGGCGGTGTGGGTAAATGGCAAAGCGTGGTTGTGTTATTTGACGTTTTGTCGTGACCTGTTTCGACTGGAGGAGCGTTTAGGTCAGCATTCGCTAATGTTGACGGCCAAGCCCCCGCGGGAGGTTTCTTTGTATCGGGCGGACATGTCGGCGCCGGTCCGTTTCATGACACGGATCACACGGTCCAGGGACACAAAGTGTTTGCCGTCGCCGCGAAGAGCGAGTCGACTGGCGTTGATCGCTTTGACCGCGCCCATGGCATTGCGTTCGATGCAGGGGACTTGGACGAGTCCTTTGATTGGATCGCAGGTCAGTCCAAGGTTGTGTTCCATGCCGATCTCGGCAGCTTCTTCGACTTGGTGGGGTGTGCCACCGAGAGCATCCGTGAGGGCTCCCGCGGCCATCGAGCACGCCACGCCGACTTCGCCTTGGCACCCCACCTCGGCGCCCGAAATCGAAGCGTTGCGTTTGTAGAGCGATCCGATCACGGCGGCGGTCAGCAAGAACCGCTCGATGGTCTCGTCCGTGACATTCGGGCAGAAACGTTGGAGGTAATGCAGCACCGCGGGAATGATTCCCGCTGCGCCATTGGTTGGTGCGGTGACGATGCGTCCGCCCGCTGCATTTTCTTCGTTGACCGCCAACGCATACAAATCGACCCAGTCCATCACGCAGAGTGGATCCCGATCCATCGGTTCGGTGCGCTGGGTCAGTGATTGATAGAGCGCGGGGGCGCGTCGTTCCACGTTCAAGCCGCCGGGCAGGATGCCTTCCGTGTGGCAGCCCTTTTCAACGCACTCTTGCATCACAGTCCAGATGCGTTGAAGGCCTGCTTGGATCTCTTCGTGGGATCGAAACGTCCGTTCGTTTGCGAGTGCCAGTTCATTGATTGAAATTTGGTGTTGTTCGCAGTGCTGCAGCAGTTCGTTCGCGGACGTGAACGGGTAGGGGACTTCGGAGGAGCATTTCTCTTGTGCCATTCCGGTCCGGCCTTCGCGATGGATGAAGCCACCGCCGATGGAGAGAAACGTGGCTTCGACAGCGGGGGAGTCTGGGCTGGTATCGGTGAAGGCAGAGAAATGCATCGTGTTGGGATGCATGCCTTTCACGGTCCGCCGGTTCATGACGAGGTCTGTTGTTTCGCGAAAGGAAATCGGGTGTTCGCCCGCGAGCGTGAGTCGTTGCGATTCGCGAATGGCGGCGACTTTGGTTGCGACCGTGTCGGTGTCGATTTGGTCGGGGGTTTCGCCTTGCAGTCCCATCAGCAAGGCGGCATCGGTTTGGTGACCGAGTCCTGTTAGGGCAAGCGAACCGTAGAGGTCGATTTGGACGCGTTTGACGTGCTGCAAAAGGTCCGAGTCGCGCAGTTCGTCGAGGAACGCTTCCGCGGCTCGCATTGGGCCCACGGAGTGGGAGCTGGAGGGGCCAATCCCAATTTTGAAAAGATCGAAGACCCCGAAGTAGGGGATCAGCGGTTCTTGGGGTTCGGTGGATCGGTTCACGGGGGGAGATTTCCTATCCGGATAGAATGGTCATGGCAGAAGGGCACAATTTTGGGGATGGGTGGGGGATTTTGGTGAGCGCGGCTGGCGGCCGGCAGGGCTGGGTCTGGACATGAAAAAAGCCCCGTCAAAACCATGTTATGACGGGGCTTTTTCAGTTCAGCGGAGGACACGGGACTCGAACCCGCAGCCCCTTGCGGGGTACCTCAGTTCCAGTGAGGCCGCTCACCAATTCGCTTATCCTCCTCGGCAGATCAGCAGTTTGGTTGATCCGCTTGTTTTTGGCAACCGTGCCTGATCAGGCAAGTTTCGCGCCTGAGATCAGTTTCAGAAAGCCTTCGTTGTCGTCGAACCGGCCAAGTTGTTTGGTCAGTTGTTCCATCGCATCGACGGGGTGCATTTCGCTGAGCGTGCGTCGCAGCATGGAAACGGTTTCGTAGGTTTCCTCGTCGAGCAGCAGTTCTTCGCGGCGGGTGCCGGACTGTGAGATGTCGATCGCGGGATAGACGCGGCGGTCGGCCAGGCGACGATCCAGGACGACTTCCATGTTCCCGGTTCCTTTGAACTCTTGGAAGATGGCATCGTCCATTCGCGAATTTGTGTCGACCAAGCAGGTGCCCACGATGGTGAGCGAACCACCTTCTTGGAATGCACGGGCGGTGGCGAAGAGTTTCTTGGGGACGTCCATGGCTCGGATGTCCAAGCCACCGGTTCCGGTCGCACCGCCACGGCCAGATTTGCCGACCCATTTGTTGAATGCCCGAGCCAGTCGGGTGATGGAGTCAAGCATCAAGAAGACGTCTTGTCCCATTTCGGCCAGGCGTTTGGCGCGGTCGATGACCAGTTGGCTGAGTCGAACGTGGCTTTCAATGTCCATGTCCAAGCTGCTGGCAATGACTTCCCCACCCTTGATGCTGCGACGCATGTCGGTGACTTCTTCGGGGCGTTCGTCGATCAGCAGGACCATCATCGTCAATTCAGGATGGTTCGTTGAGATGCCCTCCGCGATGTGTTGCAGCATGATCGTTTTTCCACTGCGTGGCGGAGCGACAATCAAAGCACGTTGGCCTTTGCCGAGGGGGGCCAGCAGGTCGATGACTCGGTTGGTCAGCGGCATTTTGCCGTGTTCGAGCTTCAGTGATTGCTCGGGGTTGATGGGGGTCAGGTCATCAAAATTCGCGACTTCGGCATAGGAGTCTGGCGACATGCCATCGACATCCAGGATTTCCCGGACCCGTGGGCCTTGTTGTCGCTTGGCTTGCTGCACCATGGTTTTGAGCATCAGGCCTTGCCGAAGCCCAAATTTCTCGATCATTGTGCCGGGCACAAATGGATCGGTGCGTTCGCGGGAATAATTGTTTTTGGGGCTGCGAAGAAAGCCGTAGCCATTGGGGTGCAGCTCCAGGATGCCATCCCACTCTTCGAGCGGTGCATCGCTGACGAAATCGGCTGGTTCGCCATTATTGCCACCACCGTTTCCGCCTCCGCCGCCACCGCGACGCCGACGTCGTGAACGTGATTTGCCACCACCGCCGCCACCTTGGCCTTGGCCCTGACCGCCATTTTGGGAACCAAAACCACCTCGACCGCGCGGGGCACGTTTTTTCTTCGCCATCTGTTATTCCTGTTGCCGTTCACCAGAATCCCGGGGGATCAACTTGGTTTGTCACGCTTGGAGAGATCGATGACGACCCGAACCATGAGGCTGAAGCCCATGGTGACATCCAAGCACCAACTCGCTTTGGCAACCAATCAAGAGTAACCGCGTTTGAAATACGAGGTCTTATGCGTCGAAGGTTGCGGTAACACCAACAACGCGACCGTTGGACATTGCTTGTGAGTCAAACTGCTTGAATATCAAACTGCGTTTGAGCCAAACTCATCGCGACAGGCAATTCCTTGCCGTAGGGAGATTCCCGTTGGGCGAGTCCATGACCCGCCGTAAAACAATACCGACCGAGGCGATTCAAAATCAATCAAACACACAACATTGACCTGTCATGTAGTCTGATTCACTTCATGCCCGTCTGCGAATGGCGACCCAATCGCTGTAACGTCAGTTGCACGAGGGTTAATCCAAGTCGTGGTGCAAACACCTCAACGCAGGAGAAACCGGCCTCGCACCACATCAAGTCATTGGGGGGCCTGAGGAAAGGGGAACATTTGCGGCATCAGCGTTTCGATGCCTGTACCACCCATCTTTCGCACGAACTATAGGCTGATTTGAGTCTGTGTCAAGTGAGTTTCACTGCGCCGGTTGGATTGAGCGACAAGAACGTCCTGTTTTGGATGAAGAACGTCCTGTTTTCGATGGAGGTGGGGCACCTGGAGCGTGGATTTGGTTCGGCCCGCAAAAGATGGTGGCAAATTGCAACCTGGCGGGGTGACGCGCGCCCTGCGTGCTAGCTTTTGGCTGCCTGGTCCCTCTGGTTGGCCATTTGTTCACGCTGTTTCAGGTTTTCCTATGGGATCTTCCCCCAGTTCCACGTCCCCGCTGAATTCACCAGCGATGCGTCGTTTATTAAGGCAGGGGTTGGTCGGCACCGCCGGTCTGGCTCTGATCGCCGTCTCGGTGTTGGCGCTAATTTGGTTTTACACTTTTTGCCGAATCGAGGTTCCAAGCGGTCACATCGCGGTGTTGCTGTCCAAGACAGGGGCGGAGATCGAAAACTCGACGGAGGTTGTTCCGGAAGCGGAGTTTGGCGAATTCAAGGGACTGCAAGAGAAGGTGCTGACGGAAGGTCGGTATTTTTACAACCCATGGAACTGGGAATGGGACATCGTCCCGCAGGTTGAAATTCCCGAGAACCGGTTGGGAGTTCGCATTCGTCTTTATGGCGATGATTTGGGATACGGCAATTTGATTGCTTACCAACCCAACCAAAAAGGGATTGCCGCCGAGGTGCTTCGTCCGGGCCGTCACCAACTCAACGCGATCGTATACGAAGCCGGTGAACCGGTGCCTCGCTACCGAGACAATTTCATTGAGTTGGTGGAGCTGCATGAACCCATCGTGATTCCGGCGGGCTTCAAAGGCGTGGTGACGTTGTTGTCCGCTCCGCCTGCCGATGACCCCAATCAATTGCTGGTGGAAGAAGGCCGACGCGGAGTTCAAGAAAAAACATTGGACCCCGGTGTCTACTACATCAATCCCTATGTGCAACGCGTGAACTTGGTTGATTGCCGGAGCCAACGATTCAACCTTTCCAACGGTGGCGAAATGGGATTCCCCAGCCGCGATGGATTTTGGGTTCGTTTGGATGGCCGGATCGAGTTTCGTGTGGATCCAGAACGAGCGGCGGAAGTCTTTGTGACTTACAACGATTCCGGCAACGACGATGGATACGATGCCCGGGTGGAAGAAGAGATCATCGAAAAAATTATCTTGCCCAACGCCCGTTCGTTTTGTCGTCTTCGTGGGAGTGACAATTCGGGACGTGATTTCATCCTCGGCGAAAAGAGACTGGCGTTTCAAAAGGACTTTCAACAAACGTTGGGAGAAACGTGTCGCCAGCAAGGCATCGAAATCATTCAGGCGTTGGTGACACGAATTTCACCACCACAGCAAATCGCATCGCCGGTGCGGGATCGTCAAATCGCGACCCAGCAAGCTCAGCAATACGTCAAAGAAATTGAGCAACAAACCAGTGAGCAGCAACTCAAAATCGAACAAGAGATGGTCAAACGCAAGGAAGCGTTGGTCGAGGTTGATCGAGAGGTGATCAAGCTGACCACCGAAGCGATGCGGCAACAAGAAGTCGCGGTGATCGAAGCCGAACAAAGAAAGAAGGTGGCGGAGGTGGAGCTGGCCGCGGCCAAAGACCAGTCCGAAGCCATTTTGGCGCAAGGAAAGGCCGAAGCGGAAGTCATCGGATTTGGAAATGAGGCGGAAGCTGCGGGGTGGGAGAAATCGGTCGAGGCCTACAACGGCGACGGTGATGAGTACGCCCGCTGGGTGATTCTTCGCAAACTGGCCCCGAGCTATCGGCAAATGATGGTCAACACGGCCGACAGCTCGCTAATGAACATCTTCAATGAATTCAGCAGCGAGGTGTCCAACGAAAGGACTCTGCCGGCCGCTGAAGCGACTACTGAATCGAATCAAGCCCAATCAGGAGAAACAGAATGAGTCTTCGACGTCATAAATCTTGGATTGGTTTGGCGTTCAGCGGTCTGTGGATCCTGGGCGGTTTGTACTTCGCGTTCTTGTGGTTCTTTTGCCGAGTCTACGTTCCCGAAGGGCATAGTTTGCAGCTTCGATACAAGGGGCCGTTGGTTTTGACGGCGCCCGAAGTCGAGCCCAACCGATTGGCTGGGGAGGGCGAAGTCGGTGTCCGCGCGAAGATGAAGGGACCCGGCCGACACTTCTACAACCCGATTTACTGGCAGCGAAACGTGGTGCCGGACACGGTGATTCTTCCTGGCGAGATCGGTGTGGTGACTTGCAAGGTCGGCGAGAGCTTGCCGGAAGGCGAATTCCTCGTTGATGGTGATTTGGACGGGGACAATCAAGCGACCCAGCGAGGCATCTTGCGAAAGGTTTTTGGTCCCGGCCGATACCGCGCCAATCCATACGCTTATGAATTCAAGATTGTGAAACGCGAGGTGAAGCGATACGGCAACCAAGAGAAGAACAGTGGCTGGGTTGAAATCCCGACCGGATACGTTGGCGTGGTCACGCTGCAAACCAACAACGAACAGGCTGGATTGGAAAAAGGGGTTCAGTCAAAGGTGTTGCAACCTGGTCTGTATCCGGTCAATCCCAACGAGCAACAAATCGACATCATCAATGTTGGCTACAACGAATCCAGTATTGAAGTTCAAAAGCAAGTCGACGCTCAAGGCAATCCAATGCATGACGAGCATGGTGAGCCACTGGCGACACACGACACGGGAATCAACTTCCCCAGCAACGATGGTTTTGACATTCAGTTGGACTTCTCAGCGATTTGGGGGGTGATGCCAGAAAATGCTGCCCAAATTGTTCGTGTGTTTGGCAACTTGGACGCAGTGGAGCAAAAGGTCATTGAACCTCAGAGTGAAAGCATTTGTCGAAACAATGGTTCCAAGATGGGAGCGATTGAGTTGTTGATTGGCGAAACGCGTGAGCAGTTCCAAACCGACGTCAGTGAAGATTTCCAAAGCGTGCTTTCGGAAAAAGAAATCTCGATGCTGTACGGCTTGGTGCGACACATCTATATCCCCAAGAACGTTCGCGAACCGATTCAGAAGGGATACGTCAGCGATGAATTGAAGCTGACTCGGGATGAGGAAACCAAGACGGCTCGGATCGAGGCGAATCTGCGAGAGGCGGAACGCAAGGTTGACTTGGAAGCCGAACGCGTTCAGGTGGATACTGAGCGATTGCGTGCGGGTGTTTTGGCGGAAGGCGAAAAGAAAGCGAAAGAAATTGCCGCGGAGACGGAGCGATTGATCGCGCAAATCGACCGCGAAACGGCTGAGTTGGAAGCTCAGCGATCGGTGTTGCTGGGACGTGCCACAGCAGAAGCGAAACAAATGGCGGCGGAGGCCACGGCCGATAAATTTCGGCTGGCGGTGCAGGCGTTTGGATCGCCCAGTGCATTCAATAAATGGGAATTTGCCGAGCAATTGCCAATGTCGCTGGATCTGAAAATGTTCTACGCCGGAGAAGGCACTCTTTGGACCGACTTGGAAAGTGTTCAGCCGACATTGCCTCTGAAGTCCGCTCCCAAATAACGGCACGCGGCAGGGAACGCACGCTTGAACTTATCTCGGCGGGGACTTCGGTGCCCGCCGATTTTCGTTGATGAACTGCGATCCATGCCGCGTCCTTCCCGGGGCAGTGGACCAAAGGAGGTGTCGCAGCCAAATCGCCTCTCTGTTCCGACCGCACCAACCGCCGCCTCGCCGCGTACTGCTGTGGACCGAGCCGGCGAGATGGGTATCTTCGTTTGGATCGGATGCCCGAGTACGTCGCGAGTCATCGCCGGCCGGGCACACTTCATGTTGTCCTTCCAAGCAAGTTTCGATGAACGAACTGAACGAACACGCTGAGACTGTGCCAGAGACGCAGCTTTCCGAAGCTGCCAAGCAACAACGACAACTGACTGAACAAATTGCTCATGCCAGCAGTCCGTTCCGAGAGATTGTGTCTCAAATCAATCAAGTGTTGGTGGGGCAGAGTCACTTGGTCGACCGCATGCTGATCGGATTGCTGACCGGTGGCCATTTGTTGATCGAGGGGGTGCCGGGATTGGCCAAGACCACCGCGGTGGCGAGTTTGGCCAAGGCGATCAACACCGGGTTTCAGCGTTTACAGTTCACACCCGATCTGTTGCCCGCGGACTTGATCGGAACCCAGGTTTACCGTCCTCAAGATCAATCGTTTGTCGTTCAAAAAGGGCCGATTTTTTCGAACTTGGTTCTGGCTGACGAGATCAACCTGGCTCCTGCGAAAGTTCAGAGTTCGTTGTTGGAGGCGATGCTAGAGCATCAGGTCACGATCGGCAGCGAAACCTTTCCGCTGCCTGAACCGTTCTTAGTGATGGCGACGCAGAACCCGGTGGAGCAAGAGGGCACGTACGCGTTGCCAGAAGCTCAGACGGACCGTTTCATGTTGAAGGTCATCGTTGATTACCCCAGTCGCGAGGAAGAGCTTCAGATTCTTCGGCGAATGGGCAAAACGGGACCGAAGTTAGAGGTCTCTGCGGTCGCTTCGCCAGAAGAAATCTTGGCGGCGCGTGAGCTGATCGATGAAATTCATTTGGACGAAAAGGTGGAGGGATACATCGTTGATTTGGTGATGGCGACCCGCCGCCCCGAAGCCTACGGGCTGCAGATGGAGGGTCTGATTCAGTTTGGCGGTTCGCCGCGGGCCACCATCAATTTGACGCTCGCGGCCAGAGCGGCGGCGTTCTTGGCCGGCCGAGCGTATGTGCTTCCAACCGACGTGCGTTCGATTGCGTTGGATGTCTTGCGGCATCGGGTGATGGTCACTTACGAAGCCGAGGCGGAAGACCTGACCAGCGAATCCATTGTGCAGAAAATCCTCGATCACATTCCGGCTCCGTAACCGATGACTCCCAGCGAGATCCTTCGCAAGATTCGTCGAATTCAGATTCGAACCAGCCACCGTGTCGACGAAATGTTGGCGGGGACCTGGCACTCGGCCTTCAAAGGACGAGGCATCGAATTTGAAGAGGTTCGTCCCTACCAAGTCGGCGACGATGTTCGCACGATCGATTGGAATGTGACCGCTCGGCAGGACGCACCCTTCGTCAAATTGTTTCGCGAAGAACGCGAATTAGCAGTGATGTTGATCGTGGATTGTTCGGCGTCTTTGGACTTTGGAACGCAGACGCAAACCAAACGCGAATTGGTGACGGAGTTGGGGGCGACCCTGGCAATGTCAGCGATCAAAAACAATGACCGGGTTGGTTTAACACTGTTCAGCGAGCAGGTGGAGAAGAGCCTGCCGCCTCGTCAGGGATCGCGGCATGTGTTGCGATTGATACGTGAATTGTTGACGCATCCAGCCAGTGGAACCGGGACCGATGTTGGCTCGGCGTTGGAACACCTGCAGCGAACGGCGAAGCGACGAACTGTGGTGTTCCTGATCAGTGACTTTCAATCGAAAGACTATGAGAAGTCGCTCCGCGTGGCAGCTCGCAAACACGACATCATTCCGGTGGTGGTCACCGATGAACGTGAAATGAAAATGCCCGCGGTGGGTTTGGTTCCGCTGCGTGACAATGAAACCGGAAGCGTTCGTTGGGTCGACACCTCCAGTCGCAAACATCGTCAGCAATACGAACTGTTGGTTCAGGTGCAAGCCGAACGGCGCGACGCTCTGTTTCGGCGTTACCGCATGGAACCTCTGCATTTGCAAACCGGAGAAGACCTGGGCGATCCGCTGCGTCGGTACTTTCACGGACGGGAGAATCGTCGATGAACGTGATCCAAAGTTTCGGAATCTGGGCCGCCATTCTGTTCAGCGTTGTCGTCGCGACGTCCGCGAATGCGGATGCAGTCGTTCAACGTCACTCGGATGGTCCGATTGCATTCAGTCTTCGGGTGTCCGACTCGGAAACGCTGGTTGCGGAACCGTTGGAATTGGAATTGGAAGTCGTCGTGCCAGGCGATTTGCAAGTCGTGCTGCCTGAGTTCAATGAAACACTGGGCGACTGGGAGATCACTGCTAAAGAGATCCGAGAGGATTTGCCGCACGCAAGTTCAGCGGACACTGGTTCACGCCGATGGTGGGTGCGGTTGACGCTGGAAAGCCTGCAAACCGGTGAGGTCGAAATCCCCAGCGTCGAGATGCAGACGCTTCCGCGGCAGTCCGAGAACCGATCCGAGCAGGTTGGCATCGATTGGGAAAACGCTGGCTCGCTGGCGACGGAGGCCGTTGCGATCGAGGTGCGAAGTGTGCTCGCGGAATCCGCGGATCCGATGAAGCCGGAGCCGATTGCAGGTGCCATGGAGTTGCCGGTTCAAGAGACAGCATCCGATTCGTGGTTGCCCGTCGCGGTGGTTGGTTTGCTTGGCGTGCTGATCGCTGGAGCGGTTGTGTTGTTGCGGGTGCGGTCCCGTCGTGGGATCTCGGACGCGGATTGGGCTCAACGACGTTTGGCGGATCTGCGGACGCAGTGGCAAAAACAAAGACTTTCCGCGGACGATTGCAGTCGTCAACTGTCAAGCATTTTTCGCGACTGGATCGGCTCGATGATGGGACGCGAATCGGCGGTCACATCAGAAGACGCCTTGGGGTGGTTGCAGGAAACTGACCCAACGGTTTCGGAGAACTTGCGGGCGATGCTTACCCGAGCAGATGAAGTCGCCTTCGCAGGGATCTCAGCCTCTTCCGCGGAATTGGGGGCTTGGTTGTACCAAGCGAATGACTGGATGGACCAGTTGGAAACATTGCAAGCCCGATTCTCTCAGGAGGCGAATGCATGAACTTTGCTTGGCCTCACACGCTTTGGTTGCTGGCGTTGCTTCCGCTGCTGGCGTGGTGGATGTGGCGACGTCGTGGCGTGGTCGCTGTCCCGTTCAGTTCGCTCGTCGTGGTGGATGAGCTTCCGCCTAGTTTGCGCCAGCGTTGGATGTGGTTGCCCAAGGTGCTCACGCTGATTGCTTATGCGTTGTTGGTCGTCGCTTTGGCGCGGCCGCGAGAAGGCCGCGAACAAACGGTTTCGGAAACCGAAGGGATCGCAATCGAGATGGTGATCGACCGCAGCGGCAGCATGCAGGCGATGGACTTTGAAATCGCCGGTGAACCGGTGGACCGTTTGACTGCCGTGAAAAATGTGGCCAGCAAGTTCATCACGGGTGGCGAGGATCTCGAGGGACGCTTCAGTGACCTGGTGGGATTGATCACGTTCGCGGCTTATGCCGACGCGGAGACACCGCCCACGCTGGATCATTCGTTTGTCGTGTCACGGTTGAACCAAACTCAAATCGTCAATCGCAGGGACGAGGACGGGACCGCGATCGGGGACGCCATCGCACTGTCAGTTGAAAAACTGAACGCATTGGATGCTCGTCAGAAACGCAAGGTGAAGAGCAAGATCTTGATCTTGTTGACCGATGGCGAGAACACCGCCGGGCAACTCGATCCGGTCCAAGCGGCAGAGTTGGCTGAGACGATGGGGATCAAGATCTACGCGATTGGTGTGGGGACGAAGGGCAAGGCCCCGGTGCCCGTTCGCGATCCGTTCACCGGCCGCCAGCGGTTGCATTACATGGAGGTGAATATCGATGAGGAGACATTGCGAAAGGTGGCGGAACTCACCGAGGGCAAGTACTTCCGAGCCACCGACACCGACTCGCTCGATGCGATTTATCGGGAGATCGACCAGTTGGAAAAGACTGAGGTTGAAACACATCAGTATGTCAGTTATCGAGAACTCGCAGTTCAATCTTGGCATTGGGGCACGATCACGATTCCACCGGTGATCGCAATGGCGCTAGTGGTTTTGATCGTTCGGTCGTTACTGGAACACCTGTGGCTCAAGGAGTTGGTGTGAACACGTCGGACATTCAGTGGGGCAACCCAGAAGCACTTGCGTGGTTGATTGTCGTGCTCGGCGTCGCATTGGTGATGGCCTACGCTGGCATCATGCGGCGGATCGCTTGGCGGCGGTTCATGGGGACGAGTCTGGCAGGTTCATCGATCCATCCAGCGAAGTGGAACCGGCCATTGCGCGCGGTCTGCGTGTTCGGTTCGTTGGCGATGCTTGTGGTTGCGATGTCCGATTTGCGTTGGGGCAAGGCTTGGGAAGAAATTCCCCAACGCGGCATCGAAGCGGTGTTCGTGCTGGATGTCTCACGCAGCATGCTGGCCGAAGATGTTTCGCCGAACCGGTTGGAAAGAGCGAAGCAGCAGATCAAAGACATGGTCGATGAGATGCCAGGCGACCGAGTGGGGTTGGTCGTGTTTGCTGGCGAGACTCGGCAAACGCTGCCGTTGACTCGCCATGTGGAGGATTTCAAACAGACGTTGGAATCCGTTGGCATGCACTCCGTGCGTCGTGGCGGTTCGCGTTTGGGGGACGCCATTCGAGTCGCCTCGGACGCGTTCTTGGATAAAACCACCGACCACAAAGCGATGGTGATTTTGACCGATGGCGAGGATCAGGAAAGCGATCCGGTGGCGGAAGCGAAGCGGGCCTACGAAGAGCAGGGCATTCGCATTTTCACGATCGGGTTGGGGGACATGACCGAAGGCTCGCGGATTCCTGATGTGGATCCGGAGTTGCCGAACCGGCAGAGCGGTCGCTATGTGAAGCACAAAGGGCAAACGGTGATTTCGAAAATGAACGGAGCCATTTTGAAGGAGGTCGCCACGCAATCCGATGGGGCTTACATCCCCGCGGGCACCAAGCGTGTCGATATGTCCGATGTCGTTCATGGGTATATCGAGAACGTGGATGAGACGGATTTGCAAACGGCAAAGATCAACACTTACATCCCTCGTTTTCAGTGGTTCTTGATTCCTGCCATGGTGTTGTTTGGATTGGATGTGTTGCTTCGCGGGTGGCCCTCGACGCGGTCGCTGCTCGGTTCGCGAAAAGCGGTGACTGGGATGTTCGCTGTTCTGCTTGGGACGCTGAGCGGGGTGGGGCCGGTTCATGCTCAGGATGGCTCGATGTCTCCGGTTGAAGGGACATCGGTGGTCGATCGAGCGGGTCGCGAGCAATTCAACGAAGGTGTGTCGCTGTACGAAACCGGGGAACTCGCCGCAGCGGAGGAACACTTCGTCGAAACGGCGACTTCCGCCGACACGATGTTGGCGCTGCGGGCTCGATACAACCTCGGCAATTGTCAGTACACGCGTGCCATCGCGGGACTGCAAACGGAACCGGCCGGTGCGAAAGAATCGTTGCTCGCGGCGATCGAAAGCTTTAGATCGGCGATCCAGGTGGCGCGGTCGGATGCGGATGGCAATGGGGCAAGCAGTGAATCAACTCGTGACGTGGTTCGGCGGGCTCGTACCAATTTAGAACTGGCACTTCGGCTGAAGCAGGAAATGGATCAACAGCAGGAGGACCAATCCTCGCAGTCCGAAGACCAATCTTCGGAAAATGAATCCAAGCCTTCGGAAGATGATTCCTCTGAAGAACAGCAGGATCAAAACGGAGAAGACCAATCGGCCTCGGGGGACCAGAACGAAAGCGAATCCGAGAACGATGGTGGCGAATCGCAGGGGGATGATTCGCAGTCTTCTTCTGACGGTGAACAGCAGGATGGCGAATCACAGGACGGTGAGGAAGGTTTGGAAGAGGGGGCACCGCAAGACGGTTCGGATCAACAAGAGGGTTCGGACCAGCCAAATCAGTCGAGCCAGCCCAATCGTTCAGATCCATCAGACGGTTCGGATGAAGAGGAACAGGCTGCGGATGAGTCCAATGACGGCGCCGCTCCGGAGGGGCAGTTGCAATCTCAGTCAGAAGACTCGGACGAGACGCACGGCGAAGATGGGCAGGCGGGGGCAATGGCTCAGCAGGCGATGCCGCAATCGATGACACGCGAGGAGGCATTGAAAATGCTGCAGGCCGTTCGTGACCGTGACATGTTGCGGCGATTCGGAAAAGAACAGCGAGAACGATCACGTCAGATTCCAGTGGAAAGAGATTGGTGAGGTCGATCATGCCATCCAAGACAACGACGAATTCGAAGGGGAGTTTGATGAATCTAAAATCCCCGTTGCTGGTCGCATTGGTTTTCTGCGGGGTGTTTGTCTGCGCAGGCGTGTCTCAGGCGGCCAATGTTTCTGCAAAGCTGTCGTCCAAGGAGGCTTATGTCGGGGCCCCGTTGACATTGCAGGTTCGGATTGAAAATGCGGAGAAGTATGAACTTCCGGAGTTGCCGCAGATTGATGGCGTGGAGATCGTTCGCGAAGGTGTGCCTCAACAAAGCCGGCAGGTCACCGTTATCAACGGGCAGATGATCCAAAAGCAGAGCGTGACGTTTCTGTACCGGGTGACGCCGAAGGTAGCGGGTTCGTTCGAGATCCCATCCATGGGGATTCGAGCGGATGGGGACGTGTTTCAAACGGAACCCATGACGTTCGTGGCAACGGTGAGCGATACCGGTGACTTGTTGTTTGTTGAAATCGAAGGTGGCAAGTCACATGTGTATGTCGGCGAGCCGATTCCATTGACGTTGAAGATTTGGCTTCGCCCTTACCGCCTCGTCGAGCAGGAAGCGACACTCTCTGAAGGCGATATGTGGTCGATGATTTCTTCCCAAACGGAATGGGGGGAATTCAACAAGGCGATGGAAGAAATGGCAGCGAGAAATCAACGCCCCGGAGGCCGATCGGTTCTGCGAGAGGATCAAAGTGGTGAATCACGTGAGTACTACTTGTATGAGATCGACGCGGAGATCTATCCCAAGAAGCCGGGGGAAGTGGACGCTGGCGGTGTTGAAGTTGTCGTCAACTATCCCACTGAAATTGGGCCGGTTGCCCGGCGAGATCCGTTTGGCATGGGCTCTCGTTTCTCACAAATGTTTGACGATGACTTCTTTCGCTCTCCGTTTGGACGAGAGCGACTTGCGGTTTTGAAGTCGCGGCCGATCCGAGCCAAGGCTGAGACTGATTCGATCGAAGTTCGCCCCATTCCAAGCGAAGGACGCCCTGCTGGGTACAACGGCGCGGTCGGCAAGTACACGATTGTCACTCAGGCCACACCGCAGTCGGTCGAAGCGGGCGACCCGGTCAAACTCAAGATTGGCATCACCGGCGATGGCCCCATGGATTTGGTGCGATGTCCTCAGTTGTCGACGCTGCCAGAATTGACGGCTGATTTCAAAGTCTCTGACCAACCGTTGCCTGGGTTTGTTCAAGACAACATGAAGGTGTTCGCTCCAACGATTCGGCCTAAGCACGAGGGAGTGAAAGAGATTCCGCCAATCGAGTTTCATTTCTTCAACCCGGAAACGGAATCGTTCGAAGTTGTCCGAAGCAAACCGATTCCGCTGCAAGTGCGAGCGTCGGAAACGCTCCAGTTGAATTCCATCGTTTCCAATGGTGATCGTTCCGTTGATCAAGACTCCTTGAACGGGGCAGGGCAGGGCGGTCAGGATGCGAAGGATTCCTGGACGGCTTCGCTCTGGGAAATTCACACGTCCTCGGATCCTCTTGAGAATGTTCCGGTCCGGAAATCTCTTTCGAGTTGGTGGTTGCTGACCGTGTGGCCGGGGTTGGTTTGGCTTGGTTTGGTTGTTTGGCAGAGTCGCGGCCGCTGGATGACTTGGTTGCCTGAGTGGAAGTCACCCGCGCAAAAAGCCGTGCTCGCAATGCAACAAGCGGACGACGAGTTCGCGATTGGGCAGGCCATGGCGATGTATTTGCACCGACAGTTTGGAAGCGATGAAGAATCCTCGAGTTGGTTGTCTGGGGTCGGTGGAGTAAGGGCAGCGGGCGGGTATGGATTGGCCGCGGAAGTGGAATCTTTCTTGGATCGTTGCCAACGGGAAGAGCCCGCCATCCCTTCGGAGTCGACAACCTCAATGGAGGAAGTGCGTTCTCGCGGTGTGGCATTGATTGAGCAATTGGAAAGCTTTCGGCAGCAAGAGCGACCTTCGCGAAAGTTCCAGGCGAAACCCATATCTGCATTGCAGTCACACAGTGTCGCGAGGATCTTGGCGTGGGTGCTAGCGGGAGCGTCCTTCGTGTTGGCGGGCAATGTCTTGGCAAGCGAAGCGGTGGAAGGCATGGCACTGGATCAGCCATCCATGGCGGTGTTGTTCCAAGAGGCCAACCAGGCCTACGAACGCGGGATGCAGAGGCTCGAACAGTCTGAATCCGATGCCGCACCGAAGAAGGACTCGGCTGGCAACGTTGATTCGGGGCAGGCGGCTGCCAAGGAGGAATTTTCACTGGCGGCCACTCGCTATCAAACGCTGGTTGATGCCGGAGTGGAGAACCCGCAGTTGTATGCGAACTTGGGCAACGCTTGTCTGCAGTCCGGCCAAATCGGAAGAGCGATGGTGGCTTATGAACGAGCGCTGAAGTGGGATCCGGAAAACGATTCCATTCGCACCCGTTTGTGGTTGGCTCGTGATCAAGCCAACGAGTCAACGGATCTTGCATTGTCATGGAAGCGGCAAGCACAGCGAGCGATTGCCCCGGTGTTGTTCCGTCATTGGGGTTCGAGTCATCTGCGGTGGAGCATCGTTGTTTTCGCGTCGGTCTTCTGGGCCATTTTGATCTTGCTTCGGCTCCGAACATTGGCACCCGAAACACGTCGCATGGCACGTTCGGCCGCGTCTTTTTTCGCTGTGGTGGCTGTGTTCGGCGGCGTCATGTGGTGGCTAGCAACCTCCGGGGGGTCGACTGAATCCACCGGTTACGTTGTCGTCGATCAGGTCACCGTTCGGACCGGTGATGCGGAGTCCTTCCCAGTTCTCGTGGAGTGGAGCGAGGCGGGTGGTCGGGCCGTCGAGATCGCTCAATCACGAGGCGATTGGATCCTCATTCGCACACCGTCCGCGACAGGTTGGGTTCCTGCGGACACCGTCGAAAGCGCGTGAGTGGATTGTGGTCCGGGGACAGTCCAAGAGGCATCAATGGCTCGTCCTTTTTGACTTGAGAGAAGTGGCGTTTCTTCATCGCGAGCCCTGGGATTGAGCTGGACACTTGGGCTGCTCAAGCGTTTGCAAGCCACGCCACAAAACTCTCATGTACAGCTTGCTCGTTTAACGGGGGGGATGCCGCAAGAGGATGTTGCAGGTGCAATGACTGACGTTGTCCGTGAGAGAAGTGGGGAAAGGGAATGACGTCCTCTCAATGCCGTTGGTGATCAGTGATCCGGTCCGCCCGGAAAACCTGACGGTTTCCATGAGTGATTCCATGTCAAGCGTCCTGGCGACGATCAAGTCGTCAGAGGACAACAATTTCGAACTTGAGTTTGTGGTCCCATCAGGAACCGTTCCCGATGAAGGAATTGGCGGTGCCTTCTTCGTCACGGACGCTGTTACCAAACAAAAGGTAAACGGCTACATCAATATCGTGAGGATGCGGCAGTGCAGGTTGTGCCGCATGCGATTCAGTTTGTTCGCGACGGAGAAGGGTTCGCAAGGGCAAGTGCGATGATCCTTTTCTCAGATCGCTCGGGCGAGAGTCACAATCTAGCAATTGTCGATGCCGCAATTGGCGATTGGCCAGTCGAGTTGTCAACGAAATCAATCGGCAAACATGCGGCGAGAATTTCGCTCAAGTTTCCCGAGGAGAAATTGGCAGACAACGCTGAAACGGAACGGACAATCAATTGGGTGATCCGTTCGGATCGTGGTTTGCAATGATTTGTTGTTCGACGTGGTGGATGACGACGGGAACCAGGTCAGTGATCTCAAAACGGAGCTACATTGGTTGCACGACGGCGATCAGGTCACGTCAGTTGGCGAGAACGGAATCAAGAGTTTTCGTGTTCATGACCCCGAGGCTTTCTCTTTGCGAAACGGTGTCCCACGTTTTGAAACACTTGGCGTTTTTACGTTCCCTGACACTTTGAATATCAAAGGGGCGGAGTTGCAGTTCTGGAAGTCATTGCGGATCCCAAGTGTCGTGAAACGCACGGAGTCAGGAGCGAAGCAGACGAAGGTGGTTGTCAACATTCCGTCCGTGAACGGTGAGTCCACCGATTTCACCTGGATGTTTGACAATTCAACTCAAATGCCGTCTAGCCGCTCCGCAATCCTTCACATGCAAAATGGGGAGGACTTGAGAAAGGTGGCGTCGAAATTTCGATGGATTGAGAAAGAGGGCATTTGGCTGCCTAGCTATGTGAGCCGCGCTGAAGTGACTTCGTCGAGCTACGAGCAAGGGGATCCGCTTCACCTCATGCAATACACCGATTGCTGGATCACTTGGTTTGCGGTGGAGACTGAGAAGCCGCTTTCTGAGACGCCGTTTTTCGATCCTGAAAAGTTGTCGACGATGGAGCAATTGAAGCAGTTCCTCGATCCCGTGAAATCGATGGCGGACTCGGAGGAGCCTGGGTTGCAAGACACATCGAACTGATGCTCATCCGTGCCAGTGAGGTGCTTCGGCCCTCTCCGTGATCGCGTCCTGATTTCACACGGCGAACAACGCCAAGGGTGGGTTCGGTACACTGAAGGAAATGATTTTGTTTCCATGTAGGCGGGGTGGGCCGAATGTCGTCCGAGCGTTTTCGTTTTGGTGTCGCTGTTGTTGTCGCTCTGGCTTTGAATTTGGGGGCCGCGAGTGCTCGTTTGTTCGCTGAAGAGCCCAAGGCGTTGTTCATCGATGAATTCGATGGTGAAGCGAGAGCCGAGTGGAATCCGGTTCGGCCTGATCTGGATCTTGTGTCGTTCGATAGCCATCCAGGCAAGCTCACGTTGACCACTCAGCTTGGTGCGATCGGTGGCGATGTTCGGAGACGTCGCACTCCGCTGACGAAGAACCTTTTCTTGATTGCCAATCCGACTCAAGGTGACGGCGATTTTGTTGTCACGACTTGCGTGGAATCATTTCATCCGACGATGAGGTACCAGCAAGCAGGATTGTTGATCTACGACGATGACGACAACTATCTCAAGTTCGATTTGGAATCGAATGGCAGCGAGCCCGGATTCAAACACATGCGAGAGAAGGACACTTTTCGCTTGGTCGACACGGATCCGAAGATCAAACGCGAGGATCGCATTTGGTTCCGTTTGATCAAACGCGGGAATGTCTACGAGCGAGCCTACAGCACAGACGGCAAAGAGTTTGAGGTTTTGGGCGAAGCGGTGTGGGGCGACGGCAGCCCGCAGCAGGTGGGGCTGGTTGCGTGCAACGGACCCATGGAAGCCAATCAGATTGAAGCCCAATTTGACTTCTTTCGCATTCATGAACTGACTGCCGAGGAACGTCAGGACCCTGGCTACCAACAACGTCAGAAGCTCGCGGGTGCGTGGGAAGTGGTGAGCACAGAAGCAAGTGGGAAGAAGCTTGCCGAGAGTCCAATCACCGAGTTCAACTTTGATGGCGGCAACGTTTCATTTGTGATTCAGGGTCAGCTCACGGAGGTGGACTACTTGCTGAACGTCGATTCCGAACCGAAAGGTTTCACAATGTCTTCTTTGACGGTGGGGGCCAAAGAACCGGTCAATGGCAACTATTCGATTGACGATGATCAACTGATCCTGTGCCTGTCACTACCACCAGGCACCCCCGCACCGAACAAGCTGGAAACGCTCGAGAATGACGGTCACATCTTGTTGACCCTCCAACGCTCCCGCTAAAAAGGTTTTAGTAGCGTTTTGTTGGGGCCGAGTTGGCAAAGCCTCGGTTTTGCCGCAACCGATGTCAGCACGATCGGATTCTGTGTAGGTCCGTGCATCTCGAACATATGAGGTTTATCTCATTGTCCGGTTCTCGCGAAAAATGCAGCTTTAGCTGCATTGTCCAAAAGCTAGCCGGCACCTTTTGAGTACATGAAGTTATCTCTAGGATGCTGGGGAGCTGCGCTGTTGGTAGCGTGCGTGCCGTATTCCTTAGAAAAAACTTCATTGCATGAACACCGAACGTCGCTCACTTTTCGACAAGTTGTCTAGTGCTCGTTTGACCTCTATGCCTGCCAATGAATTGCAACCGGATCAGTCCTACCATTCAATTGTGCTGCAGGACGCAGAACTAGGGCAGTCTCGAGTTGCAGATCTCGTTGTCGAACATTCGCTATTTGAGAAAGTGAATCTTGCGAGTGGAACATGGACCGCAGCGGATTTCACCGAAGTGCTGTTCAATCATTGCACGTTGTCGAACCTGGATTGTTCCGCGGCGAGATTGACTGATACCGATTTTCTACGGGCTCGTGCTACGGGGCTGAACTTTTCCGATGCGAAACTTCGGAACGTTCTATTCAGCGGCTGCAAAATCGATCTTTCGATTTTTCAAGACGCCCAGCTCACCCATTGCCGGTTTGAAGACTGCGATTTGCGTGAAGCAGACTTTCAGCGTGCGACACTGAAGCAAGTCGTGTTCCGTGATTGCGACCTTCGTGGCATTCGGTTGGGAGGAGCAACGCTGGCCGATCTGGACCTGCGGGGGGCACAGATTGCAGGAATCCAAGTCGATGCCAATGAACTGCGTGGCACCAAGGTCGATGCCCACCAAATCTCCGATTTCGCACCTCTGTTGGGCGTCGTCATCGAGCCAATTGACTGAAAAGGTTTTACGAGAGAGTGCCGATGACTTCAGAAACGCTGTTGGCGTTGAGTTCCTGGAGGGCGGCAGGGAGTTGGTCGATCAGCCGCATGGAGACCGTGGGGTCGTAGTAGTTGGCGGTGCCAATTTGCACGGCGGAGGCGCCGGTGACAAGGAACTGCATCACGTCGTCGTTGTTGGCGACGCCACCGATTCCGATGATCGGGATGTCGACGGCTTGGCGGACTTGATGCACGCATCGCAAGGCGATCGGCTTGATCGCGGGGCCGCTGAGTCCGCCCATGCCGTTGCCAAGGATCGGACGACGTTTCTTCCAGTCCACCGCCATGCCGAGGACCGTGTTGATCAAGCAAACCGCGTCAGCGCCTCCGTCTGCTGCACCTTGAGCGATGTCAGCAATGCGAGTCACATTGGGTGTGAGCTTGGCCAGGATTGGCACGTCGCAGGCATTGCGTGCGGACGCGACGACTTCGCGGCAGGATTCGGCGTTGGTGCCGAAGTCAATTCCGCCGCTGACATTGGGGCAGGACAGATTCAATTCAATCGCTGACACGCCATCGCACTGGCCGACACGGCGAGCAAGTTCGGTGAAGTCCTCGACCGTTCGGCCGGCGACGCTGACGATGATGGGCGTTCCGAGACCAGCCAAGTAGGGCTGGTGGTGTTCGAGGAAGGCGTCCACGCCATCGTTGTCCAGCCCAATCGCGTTGAGCAAACCGGCCGAGGTTTCGACGGTTCTCCAGGGTGCGTTGCCGATGCGTGGTTCGGCGGTGATGGTTTTGGGCAGGATGCCGCCGAGACGAGTTAGGTCAACGATGCCTTCCATCTCGCGAGCGTACCCAAACGTTCCGGATGCCACCAGGATTGGATTGGGAAGTGTCAGGCGACCGAGTTTCGTTTGCAGATCAGGTTGCGTGGTGGTCATGAGGAATCAGGAAGAAAGCAGGCGGTGATGAATTTGGTGAAGGAGTCGCTGAGCGACATGTTCTTTGGTGCCGCGAATGTGTTCGATCACGTCGCCGGACGGATCCAACAGTTCGACTTGATTTTCGCTGGAGTTGATTGCTTCGGGACCGTTGCTGACCATCAGATCGCAGTGTTTGCGTTCCAGTTTGACGGTGGCGCGAAAGCGGCGATCATCGGTTTCGAGTGCGAATCCGACGACCCATTGGTCATCCCGTTTGCTTTGGCCGAGGGTGGCGATCACGTCGGGCGTTTCGATCAATTCCAATTGAAGCGGTTCGCCGGTCTTGGACAGTTTTTGAGTCGAGACATGTCGAGGCATGTAGTCGCATGGTGCCGCCGCACCGATGGCACCGTCGCAGTCTTTGAAAACCTCGCCGGCGGCCTGCAGCATTTCTTGCGTGGTCAGCACGTTGATCAGTTCGACACCGTCGGGATAGTCCACCGAGACCGGGCCGGAAACCATCACAACATCATGTCCGAGTGCTAACGCGGCACCGGCGAGTGCGGCGCCCATTCGGCCGCTCGATGCGTTGGTGAGATAGCGAACCGGGTCGAGGTACTGCCGAGTCGGTCCGGACGTGATCAAGATGCGACGACGGGGAGAAGTGGAGGCATCTGTCACGGAGAGCGGCCCAGTTCGAGCTGAACGGATTGAATTAAGTTTTGCAGTCGTTGTCCGGTCAGCCCCATCTTGGCGGCCGCCAAAGCGAACAGTCGTTTCTCAGCTTCGACGAATTGCCCGTCGGCGGCCATCATGCGAATCAAATCCTTCAGTGTGGATTCGCACTCTTGGGGCTCGGTGGGCAGTTGCAGTTTGGCACTGTCGCTGATGCCAAAGGCCAAGGCTGCTTCGAGTTCCGATTCATGCAGGCCGAGTTCTTCACAACGCGTGGCGACCAAGTGGACTTCGCGATGGCTGAGCGATCCGTCGGCAAACGCCATCACGACCAAATTGTGCAGGTGTTGTTTGCGTTGAGCAGAAATCCGCTCATGATCGGACACCACTTCTTCGGCAGTTTTCGATTTTTTAGGGTCTTGGGAGGGCGATGGTTCGCTCATCGTTCGATCTCGTATTCCGTGATCTTGCGGTAAGCGGTCGCGCGGCTGATGCCGAGCAATTTAGCCGCTTCGGGGACACTGCCATCGCAACGATTGAGTGCCTTTTCGATCAAGCGTTTTTCCCAAACATCGATTCGCAGGGTATCGATCTGAGTCAGCCCCGCGTCGCGAAGGCCAAGGTCGTCCTCTTGGATCATGGGTTCGTCGGCCATCACGACAGCGCTGTCGATGACGTTGCGCAGTTGGCGGACGTTGCCCGGCCAAGCGTAGCTTCGCATTCGCTGTCTCGCCGCATCGCCGAGTGACAACTTGGGGCGACCATGTTGTCGAAGGAAGTGATCCAGGAAGTGATCGATCAAAATGTCGATGTCTTCGCCGCGTTCACGAAGGGGCGGCACGACGAGTTCGAACACGCTGAGTCGATAGTAAAGGTCTTCGCGAAAACGGCCGTCGCGGACGAACTCGGTGAGGTCTCGGTTGGTGGCCGCGATCACGCGAACGTCGACGCTGACTTGTTTGGTCGCCCCAACCGGGAGGAACGGGTGACCTTCCAAAATCCGCAACAGTTTGGCTTGTCCTTCGAGGCTCAACTCGCCGATTTCGTCCAAGAACAACGTGCCTTGGTTGGCCTGTTGAAACAAACCGTCATGGTCGTTGTCGGCGCCTGTGAAGGACCCTTTTTTGTGACCGAACAATTGACTTTCCAGCAGGTCGCGAGGTATCGCGGCGCAGTTGACTGTCAGCATGGGGCGATCGGTCCGAGTCGATGATCGATGAACCGCGCGAGCAACCAGTTCTTTGCCGGAGCCACTTTCACCGCGAACCAGCACGGAACCATTGGCGGCGCCGACGCGGGCAATTCTTTCTTTGAGCCGCAACATGGATTTGCTGTCGCCGATCAATTCGCCTTGATCAGCGTTGCGATCGGCGATGCGTTGGTTTTCCAGCCGCAGGTTTTCCGTCAGGGTTGACTGGGCGATTCCTTTTGTCAGCAAGCTGCCGGCGCCCATGGTCAAGTCGAACAAGCGTTCGTCGTAAGCGGCGCCACTGCGATGCAGGACCAACACACCCAAAGAGGCCTCGCCATCGAGGATGGGGACCATCATGCAGGCGTCGGAGCCAGATTTTTCGTTGTCCTCGGGATGGTCGCTGACGTAGGGTTTTCGTTCGTTGCTGACGTGACGCAGACGCCCGCGATCCAGTTTGATGGGTTGTGATTCCTTGGGGAATTGCCGGCGGATCTTCCAGCGTCCATCGCCCTGGTCAGCCACCAGTGTCACTGTTTCGGACGCCGTGCGATCAAGTAACAATTCCAGTGTTGTGTTGATAACGTCGTCCGCCTTTTTCCCGCCCAACAAGGAAAGGCTGAGCTGGTAGAGATCCAGTAGATCGTCCGGGTGATCGACCAATTGGCCGGGTTCTCGAACGCGATCAGGTTGCCGGGTTCGATAGGACTCGAGTTCTTCGTAGACGGTTTGTGACAGCGCGTCGTCGTTCAGTGAGTCTTCGTCCAGATTGATCATCTGCATGACCGTCTTGCCAATGACGACTTGGGTGTCATTGCTCAGCCGGGCGGTGCTGACCTTTTTTCCGTTGACGAGTGTCCCGTTGCGGCTCTCTGTGTCACGAAGTTGCCAGGTATGATCTTCGTAGTAAACGACCGCATGAAATCGACTGCTGTTGGGATCGGTCAACATGATTTCGCAACCCGCAGCGCGCCCGATGTGCATGGGGCGTTCCGGATCCAAAGGGAATTGAGTTCCCTTTTCGTTGCCGTCTTGGATGGCGAGGTAAGCGACCATCAGTTCAAGCCGTGTGAAAGTTGGTGGATGGATCGGAAGAGTTGCTTGCGGACAATGCGGCAGCCAGTTGTTTCAAAGCAATGGGCGTCGGTTGATTGTTCAGCCCGACCTCGTTCCACCAGTGTTCGACCACAGGGGCCTTGGAAGACGGAAGTTCGGGATGCCACATCGACAACGCCTTGGTCAGTGGGAAATGGTTGCCGGGAATCATGCCGGCATCGTTGGCTTTTGCGAGGATCAATGGCACGATCGCGGTTGCCCAAGGCAGTTCCGATGATCCGCCGCCGTCGCCCGTGGCGGTGTCGTTGCTCGATCGTGTTCCGCTGCTGCTGTTGTGCGTTCGAGTGTGCGAGCTGATCGCCATGCAGGTGAGTTGGTAAACCAATCGCAACCACTCCGGGACGTCTGGATCCATGTCGGTCAAAACCGCTTCGATCCACACGCTGGCTTGTTGCGTGCTGGCACCTGCCGCACCGTTGGCGATCGGTTGCACGGCATGAACGCTGACTCGCGAGGGCCACCAATCCGTCGGCGGACTGCCGTTCCAAATGGCTTTGCCGACCGAGCGAACCAGTCCCGGGCCGTAGGACTCGTAGGCTTGTTTGAGAGGCGCGTATCGCAAGCGAAGTTGGTCGGCCAATCGAGGTGAACGCGTCGCGATGGCTCGCCGGCAGGTTTCCAAGCTGCGATGGATCGCGATCGCGATCTGGTCGGATTGTAGGTCGGAGTGGCCCGCCCGAATCAAGGCGATCTCGCAGAGGGCTGGCGATAGATCCACATCGCTGTCTTGGGCGATGATTTCATCGATCAGGTATTCCCAGATCACCGGCGGATCGATCGACGCGTTGATCAATCGAGTCGAGACGGACTGAACCGCGGGCTGGATCGCTTTTTGCAGCGACGCGTCTTTCAGTTCGCGTTGTCGACTGACCCACTGGACCATTCGCAAGAGGCTGAGGGTGGTGGAGGGGATCCACTGCAATTTCACGGTGTCAGTCCTCTTTGAGGTGTTCCGCGATCCATCGCTCCAATTCCTCAACGTCGACGGCGGGAACCTGCGAAAGGTCCGGTCGCAGCTTCACCGCATCACGAATGTAAACGTGCTGAATCTCGGACTGAGACTTCGTCGTGTTCCAGTGAAGCAGCACGCGAATGCAACGTGGCAGGGAGCCTTCCACGGAGACTTCGTAGCCGCACAACAATGGAACTTCGAGCCACCCGAGTTGACGAGCGGCGAGGGCAGGGAACTCGCTGTGCAAATCCTTGGTGACCGTGAACGTTGCGCTGGCCAAGTCGGCGGAGTCGATTTCGTTGCGGCGGATCATCAGCGCCAGCAACTGAGTGGTTGCTTTGAGAATCTCTTCGCGGTCATCCTGCTCGACGGTGGTGGCCCCGCGAACTCCCCGGCACATGGTCATTTCGTTGCAAATCCTGTTTTGAGACGAGCCTCTTCGTTCTGGTTACCATAGTCGCAATCTCAATTTGCGACTACTGGGGATCTTGTGCTTTCGGATGACGTGCGATCGTCGCGGAGCGGCCTGCAAGAGTTTCACGCAAGAAATGCGAGGTCCAGGCAACGTGTAGCCGACGGAGGCCCTCCGTCGGCTTGCTCGCCATCAATCGCGGCCAGAGTTGGGGCTTTGCTGCGGGAAACGAGAGGGTGAGTCTTTGCAGGGGTGGTGCGTTGCAGGGGTGTTTTGCCGACTGAGAGGCCTCAGTCGGCTACGGTCCTGGGGCGGGATTGGGGCAGGCAACGTG
>NZ_JBICHO010000358.1:0-3347 GCF_043100905.1 Rhodopirellula sp. JB055
ATGTTGCTTCGCCATTGGATTGGCCTTTCGCAAACCTCTTTGGGTCTGCGCACGCAGAAGCAAACCGACCTGCTAACAACCAGGGTCTAACGCCTGGCCGGGTACGTCACTCACCAGCCTATGCCGGGTCGAAGTTCCGTAGCATTCCCACAAATCGGTTTGCTTCTGCATTCTGCATGTTTTTGAAGATTGGTTAGACAGGGTGTCCCGGTGGAAACAGATACTCACCGGCAAGTCGCAAGGCTGTTAGACCAACAGCGACGCCAACACTTTGCCGAATCTGGTTTGACGTGTCAAGCGAATTTCAGAAACATTCCAGCGGCAACGGCTCGAACTCCAACGGCACCGGATCGCCGCGGCGTGATGTTTCCTCAATCACCACTCGGCCTTCGTGCTTCGTCAGTCGTGTTTCCAGCTTCGCCAATGCTGCCCGGTGAACCTGTTCGAAGTCACAATCATCGAGCAACTTTACATTGCAATCCATCCGACGAATGCGTTCATTTTCGTCCCATGTCGATCTGATCTCCCGGCACTTGGCCGCGATCTCCTCGGGTGATGGGAGGTAAACGGCGTCAGTCAATCCTTCGCTCCATTGTTGAAGACTTGGAACCATGAAACGATGCGGCCTCATTCATCGTCGAATGAAATCGCCACGTCAGCCAAAGCGTCCCGGCACTGACTGACCGCTTGGTTCACCATCTGAATCTGTTCTTTCGAAACACCTGGCCAGTGCTGCCGAACGGTTGCCGGCAGGCGGTCCAAGATCGTCACCATTGCCGCCACTCCGCGCTTGGTTGCGTCTTCCAACTGCGCGACGGTCGCAACATGGCTTTCGGCCCGATCATTCTCCCGCTTCATTTCGCGGTACCGTTCCTGTTCGAGTAACTCGCGAAAATCGGCGTTTTGATCGTAATCTTTGCGAATAAATCGAACGTATTGGGTGATTGCTGCCCTGGGATAGCTGCCATCTTTGTTTCGGTCGATCACGCCTTCATCGACAAGCTGCCCGATGCGTGGCGGGGTCACTCCGCAGATCGACGCCACGGCTTTGCGGGTGAGTTTATCCATGGGGAAGGAAAGCCCATTTTCAAATTTTGTAATCAGAGACAGGCCGGGGTGAAGCGACCCCCAAAACGCGAAACGCTAGGAAGGACCCGTAAAGCTCTGGCGTGCCACTTGCCCCCAACCATCGCCCAACGTTGCCGATCAGCGGAACCTTCCGCGTTTCGTGTTGAGCTTCCCGAGTTCTTGATTCGTGACCCGCAACAGATCCCGTTGTTCTCTCTGGTATTCCAATGCCCGGTCGTCGTTGTCGAATGTTGGCGCAAACGCTCCGATCTGTGACGCCACCATCGCGGATGTGGTCTGCAACATTTTGAATCGTTCGCTTTCAGGTCGTTCGCCCAACTGCTCATCAAGCAAGTTCTTGCGGTACTTGGTCAGCTCCTCCCGGCTCAACACGCCTTTGTTGACCAGTTCCACCGCTTCCCGAAGCTTCTCCGCGAACCGCTCGTTGTCGGTTTTGTTTTCGTCGCGGATCTGCCGGGCGGCGATGGTGTCGGGATCCGATGCGGCGAAGTCTTCACGCGCTTTTGCCACCGCCCTGGCTTTCAGGCCATCACGTAGGTCTGGGGCAGCTTGCTGAACAATCTTGGCAATCTCCGCCATCCGGTCGCGGAACACTTCCGCAGGCGTCTTCAAGCTGTCCTTCAACTGTTCAACCGGACTACTTGCACGGAACGCATCAGCGGCCGCTGCGAGTGCCCTTCTGAGGTTCTCGGGGTCATTCTTGAATAGTTCGCGGGCTTCCTTGATTGCGTCTTGGTATCGCTCCAACGGCGTCCTGAGTTGCTTCGCCATTTGGGCGGCGGCGTTGTTGGCTTTGAATTGTTCGATCGCTGCCTCTTTAGCTCGCCGGAACATCGCGGGTTCATTGGCGAACAATCTGGCGGCGTCCGTGACCGATTTGTTGAACACCTCGATCGGTGTCATCAGTTGTTCGCGGAGCGACTCACGGGCCTGGTTGGTTGGATCGTTCTTGCGGAACTCATCGGTTTCCTGCTTGGCGAACTTGCCAAACTCCGCCCGTGTGATCTTCCCGGCTTCAAGCAAACGCTGGGCACTTTGGATCCTGCCGCGGTATTCCTGCAACGCGGTTTGCATCGAGCGGATTTCGTTGGCGAGTTCCAAGTCAAGTTCCGGCGCGGCTGCCGTTGGGGTCGGCACCACTCGAGCTTTGTTGAAGTCCTTGTTGTTCGACAGGTCCGCAGGCACCGGCAGCCCTTCCGATCTGTAATACTCCGCCATCTTCGCCTGACGCTGCTTCTCCAGCTCGTCGCCGATCTTCTTCTCTTTTTCGAGTTGCCGTTGATAGTATCGCTCGGCCAACTTCATGGCGGCAGTGATTGCCACAATCAACAGCGTCCACGGGTTCACCAAAACGACTGCCAATCTCGCTGCCATACTGGTGAGGAATGAGAACAGGAACTTCGCCCCGGTCATGATGCCTGCCATCAAGCCCTTCAACGCCGTGCCAATCCCAGCGATGACGGCCTTGAACGCCAACCCCCGGATCATTGCCGCGGCTGAGCTGATCCCCTTTGTCAGCATCCCGAGAACACCGCCCACGCCTGACAGTTGCACCAACGCAATCGCCCCCATCGCGGTCAACTGGGTGCCAATCAGTGCAATCGCAGTCCCCACGGCCGCGGCTGCTGCACCGATCCCAGTGAGCACGACTGCAACCCCTGCTCCCAATTGCGAGAACACCGGGAAGGCTTCCAATAGGTCGTTGATCTTGCTTACCAACCAAGTGACGCCACGCACCGCGGCTGTCATGGGTTCGATCAATGCGGCACCAATCGCAATGGACAGTCGTTTCAGCTCTGATTTGAGCCCCTTCACGCTGTTCACATACTCATCGGAAGTTCGCAGCGCGTCCCCCTGTGCGTCTTGCGTGCCTTGAAGGGTGATTTCCAAGATGGCCAGCGCCTTTTGATAGCTGGTCAAGTTGCTTGGGTCGAATCCCATCGTCAAGGCTTGCGCCTTGATCGCGGCGGCGGATGCTTGAACCCCAAAAGCTTTAAGGTTCTCAGTGTTTCCAACGAGCCCGCCTAGAAGCCGACGAAGCGATTCACCGTCATCAATGTTTTTGAATGACCCAAGATCGATGGCGAGTTTCGTGACCGTTTTGGACAGTTCAGCGGCTTCCCTTCGGTCAAACCCGAGTGGAACGAAAGTGTCTTGCGACAATGCCAAGAACTCGAGCAACTGGGCTTCTGAGCGTTTGACCTGATTACCATAATCTTTGCCCCATGCCCGAATCGCTGTGGACTGATCCTTGAAAA
>NZ_JBICHO010000359.1:0-9211 GCF_043100905.1 Rhodopirellula sp. JB055
GGCGGATTAGCCGAGTCGATTTGAACGAACTGGAAAGCGTCGAGATTTCGGTGCTCTGGCATACCGAGGGCAAAGGGGATGAGGATCTAGGCGTTCATTATTTCCAACGCTATGACCACTCGGATTTGCAGAACATCCAGCTCAAAGAGCGAAATGGGATCCAGTGCGTTTTGCCCGCTTCGCCGCTGAGCTATCAGGGGCACCTGATGCAAATCCATTGGAAGATTCGAGTGCGAGTCTTCTTGGCCGATGGGCGAGAAGTCGTCGCGGAGCAGCCTTTCTATTTGGTCGCTCACCAACCTGAGTCGAATCAGGAGTTGGTCCAAGATTCATCCACAGTGGAGGAGCGTCACGACCCGCCCCAGCGTCGCTCTCTCACCGCCAAATTGCCCGCGGTGATTTCACGCCTGCGTGGCCGCCGCTCGCAGCCTTAAAACTCCCGTTCTTCTCGCACCATCCGAGTGACGGTGTACGAGATGTTTATAGGCCCAACGGAGGGGGGGGATTAAGTAACATTCGGCGGGTGGCGGTATAACTTGGGAAGATTTCAGCCGGAAAGTTCACCCGCCATGGTGCCGGGAAAGTCGACTGTCTTTTTACGAAACCTCGATGGTGTGTCTTCGGTGCAACGCTTGGTTGCTCGCTTCCATGTCGCTTATCGATGTCGTGTCGATCGACGAACGCATCGATTTCACCAGCGGATTCGACGATGATTTTGGTGGGATGGAGAGCGAGTCGAGCTCGATGTCATTGGCAATCCAAATATCAACGGTGACCGATCGCCGGTTGCATTGGCAACGTCCACGCAGAACATCAGATGAGGGACATGATCTGCGAACAGACCAGTCGATCGGCAGTCGATCGGGCGCTTTTTCACCGAAGCCTGTCAGCGGCTGCTCAATCGGGGCGTCAATTGTATTCTTGCCGGCATGCAACACGACCTTTGCAGCGGGATGCCCTGAATTTGACTGGGCGATTGCTGCCAATTGGTGGTTGAGTCGTTCCGTGTCGCCACAGAAGTAGGTGGTGTTGCCGTTCCTCACTCAAGCGTCGGAATTAGGAAGGTGGCCGGAACTTTATACCCTGCTGCCCTTTCGCTCGGAGCTTTGCTATGAGCTGCAATGGGCTAATTTTGCCTGGCTGATGGAGCGTCTCTCCATGTCGTCGGGGTTAGCGATCGAATGCCGGACCACCGAAGGCTTGTAGGACACTCCGCCGTCAGGGGCTCGTTATTTTCTCGCGGGATTTTCGAACCAGATGACGCCCCAGCCTCCGTTCTCTTCGGTCGTCGCGATGTCCAGGTCGCCATCCCCATCGAGATCGACCAGGAAGGCATTGTCCATCTTCTTGCGTGACTCTGGACTCGGCATGTCCATCAGAGTGTTGGTCCAATCCTTCGGCGACATTCCGTCGCCGGACATCGTCAGGTACCACAGCTGTGCCTCGTACTCGGGGATGATTGCAATTTCAGAGTGCTTCGGATCGCCGTTGAGCTCAAGGATCGCAACTCCCTTGGGTTTGGGCTTTACCTTGACGCTGTCCGGTTGGGCTGGCGGAGGCACCTCGATCTTCTTGTAGATCGGGGCACCCATGTCGTTCGTGCGCAGGTAGATGTGCACTGCACCCGCGCCGCTGGCTTTCACCAAATCGAGACGCCCGTCGCCGTTGACATCGCCGAGGGCCATGAACATGCCGTTCTTTTCAGCATCGATCACCGTGACCGGCCAAGGTTCGCTGACCTTCTCTTGACCAGGGTTCTCGTAATAAAAGGTCCCTTGGTTTTTGCGTTCCTGAACGAGGATGTCATCGTCCCCGTCGCCATCGATGTCGTTGATGATGCAGTTCATCGGCCAGTCGGCTTCGCCGAGTTCGTAGCGTTTCCATTGGGTAGCATCGCGTTTGTTTTCAGTCGGTTGCCGGTACCAAGCCTTGGCTCCGACGACGAGGTCATTCAGGCCGTCGCCATCGACGTCACTGACGACGGGAGTGCGTGCTTCACTCTTGAAGAGTGTCATCTTGATCCATTTCTTTGCCTCTCTCAGGTCTTTCGCACCCGGGTTGAAATAGACGTGCCCGCCATTGGCGATGTAGTCGATGTCACCATCGGCATCCAGGTCACCGATGCCTGAGTCCTCGCACTTGCCGTGCCTCTCGAGCTGAATGTAGTCGGTCCAAAGTTCGCGGATGCGGTCCTTGCCGGGATTGAAATACAGCCGGCTGTATCCTCCCTCTTCGAAGTTCACCAAGACATCCAGGTCACCATCACCATCCCAATCGTGGTGGTTGAAACCGTCGGGACCGTGGTCCTTCGGGTCAGGCTGAATCACGTTGGCACGCCAGCCACTCGGACCAGGGATTCCGACATGTTGTTTCCAGGTAACAAAGTCAGCTTGTTGCTTCTCTTGACCCAGCAGCGTCCCTGCCCAAAAGATGGCAGCGATAACGAAACCCAGTGTCGTTTTCATGGTCTTGGAAAACTCCTGCTCAGGGCAATCGGTGAGTTCAAATCTGAACCGGAAGAAAGAGCGGAGGTAGATCAAGCACTTTGGCGGGACTGATCGCTTGTCCTCGAGTGACCAAGAGAGTTCCGTATTGGGGAGGTGTCGATGGGCAACCGAGGACTGAGGCTATGTCCTGCGCAAAAGGCTGTTGCGACGTACACAAGGACGCGGCTATTGCTTGATGGCTGACTCTTGTGGTTCGTTCTTCAGAACTGTCAAAATATGCTCGGCCACCTGTTGTCCAATCTTTTGATAACCCTGCTGTGTATAGTGGACATTGCCTGGGCCATCGAATTGGTCGGCAGGAAACGTCTTGGTGAGCGAGTGAAGATCATTCGTGGTGATGCCGTGCTTGCTCATGATTCTTGCCGCGGCTTCATTGTATTTCACGTCGTCGCCCCTGACGCGACCTGCTTCCTTTTCGGGGACAACGGTCGTATTTGCCCAGATCAGTTTCGCGTCTGTTTCCTTGAGGCGGGAGACGAGTTCATCAAGATTCTTCTCGTACTGCTCTAGCGTCGTGGTGAGCGTGCCATTGACTTTGTCTCTGCGTCCTTGCACCTTCGATTTCGGATGGCGGTAACAGAGATCCCATAAACCCCAGTTGAAATGAATGACATCCCAGTGAGTGTCACCAATCCACTGATCGAGCTTTGCCAAACCTGTGCCCGTGTGTTGAGCGTTTCCTTGGTTGTGTTTGACGGTAGCCTTTCCGTCTAGCTGCCGCGCGACATGAGGAGTGAATGCAAGGGATATTGAGTCGCCGATGATTAGCACCTTCGGCAAGTCGGCTTTTTTCGCTTCGTCTTGGGCAGCAAGCGTCGGGCAAAGAATGCCGGTGAGCAATAGCGATATGGTCAGCAGTGTTTTCATCTTTTACTCAGTTTTGCTTTTAACCGGAATGCGTCTGCGATTGTGTCACTTGGCGACAAGGTTTTGGGCAGGCAAAAACTTCGCCTCCGCGTCATCGTTGGGGTAAGCCAGCGAGGCTTCGTCACTGGACATCTATTCGCCGGGACCTGCGACGAGCACAGAAACGAGCCGCGATCATGCCCGGATGATACCAGCCTTCCTTCTAAGCATCGCGGATTTGCCGAGCAGGCGAGGGGGTGTGTGAACTGTTCCGTCTTGCTGCCAGTTGATGGAATCATAGCCTATAACGCATCAGGTCACATGAAACCAACACCGCGGCCGAAAACACATCTTCAAAACTCAAGCGTTCGGTTGTGAGCTCGAGCAAATCGGTGAGCCGCTAATCACCGGCGTCTCGCGGATCTTGCAAACCACTCACTTGATTCGGCTTGATGGTTCCTGTCGGCCAGCTTTGCTCGTTGAGTCGCGTTCGCTTTTCGGCTCGGTTCGTTGGGTTCACAGGCAGGACGCCAATGCCACGTGTCTTGCTAGTGATCAAGTGTTCGGTGGTGGCGGTTGTAGTGAATGTTTGGGTTGCCGCGACTCTGCCGATAGCGGGGGGAGCAATTCGCCTTCGATTGTGTCCGCTCGTGACTCGTGGCTTGGTAATATGGTGGGATGCAAAGTGTGTCCATTCATCGAGTCGATCGCCCTGGCTCGCAACGGTGTCGAGGGTGTTTTTCGCATGCGTTCCGATTCCAGCTACGAGGCTTGCTTGCCTTGGTCGCTGGGGTGTTGGTTTTTTGGGGTGGCAGCGGCGTCGCCGTGATGGCGGATGAGTTTGCCGGTGAAGTCAAATTCCGTGAGCAGTTGTTGCCGCTGTTGCGGACGTACTGTTACGACTGCCATGGTACCGATGATGGTGAAGGCGGCGTGTCGTTGGAAGCGGACGACACGGCGGCGAAGTTGGTCCAAGGTCGTGACCATTGGATGCGGGCTTTGGCGCAGGTGCGTTTGGGTACGATGCCACCGGCGGATTTTGAGGTGATGGATCCGTCCAGTCGTACCCGGATGATCGAGCTGATCGATGAGTTAGCCAATGCGATCGACTGCGTGCAGAATCCCAACGCCGGCAAAGTCACTCTGCGGCGGCTGAACCGGGCTGAGTATCGCAACACGATTCGCGATCTGGTGGGAGTTGATTACGCTCCGGCAGATGATTTTCCCGGCGACGATGTTGGTTACGGATTCGACAACATTGGTGATGTGCTCTCGTTGCCTCCGTTGCTGATGGAAAAGTACCTTGATGCGGCGGAGACGATCATGGGCGAAGCGATCTACACGCCGCCACCCCCAGAACTGTTTGAGTTGGAGCGTTCTCCGGCGACCTTGATTGGGGCGGACAAGTTCAACGTCCGGAGTCACTTGGTGATGTCATCGAACGGCACGGTCACGCTGCAGTTCGATGCTCCGTTCAGCGGGACCTACACGTTGGTGCTGAGTCTGAGTGGAGACCAAGGCGGCGATGAACCGGTTCGAGTGGAGGTCACGGACGGAAGACGAGCAATTCCCGTGGAGGTGAAAGAGAGCGAGCCAACGGACAAGACGGTCGCGTTTCGATTGGGAAAGGGCACCCGCCAAATCGACATCTCATTTTTGAATGACTACTACGTCAAAGACAAAATCGATCGAAACCTGCACGTTCACCATGTGAAGGTGAGTGGCGTTGAACAACGCAGTCAATTTGTTTCTTCGCCAGATTTGCCGGTGACTCATCGAGTGCTGTTGTTTGAAACCCCGGGCAATGACCGGGAGTTTGAACGGGCGGCGAAAGCGGTGTTGGGGCGATTTGCTAGCCGTGCTTATCGCCGACCCATCGGTCAGTCAGAGCTCACGCGATTGGTTGGATTGGCTTCTCAAGTGCATGAAAACGGAGGTTCATTTGAGGAGAGCATGCAAGTTGCGATGCAAGCCGTTTTGGTCTCGCCGTACTTTCTGTTTCGAGTCGAACGTCCGCGGAAGCCAGGCCCAGATGGTGTGATGCCGCTGATCAATCAGTATGAGTTGGCGACGCGAATTTCGTATTTTCTGTGGAGTAGCATGCCGGACGATGAGCTGTTGCGGATGGCGCATCGTGGTCAGCTACGTGATCGCCGAATGTTGCTTGAGAAAGTCGGGCGGATGATCAAGAGTCCCAAGGCGAGTCGCTTCGTTGACAACTTTGCTTCGCAGTGGTTGCAGCTTCGCAACTTGGAAATCGTTCAGCCGGACACTCGCATCTACCGTGGTTTCGACGATGAAGTTCGCGAAGCGATGCGGGTGGAAACGTTGATGTTCTTTTCCGAAGTGATGCGAAATAATTTGCCGGTCACGGAATTGTTGAGTGCTGACTTCACTTACATGAACGAAACGCTCGCGAAGTTTTATGGAATCAATGACGTTCGCGGAAGTGAATTCCGCAGGGTGTCGTTGTCAGGGACACCACGCGGCGGGCTGCTGACCCACGCCAGCGTTTTGACGGTGACCAGCAATCCGACACGAACCAGCCCAGTGAAACGAGGGAAGTGGATTCTGGACAATCTGCTCAACACACCTCCTCCGCCGGCACCGCCAAACATCCCCGAGCTTGAGAAGGGGAAGTTGGTGGGGACTCTTCGCGAACGCATGGAGCAGCACCGGTCCAACCCAGCGTGCGCGGCATGTCACAATATGATGGATCCGCTTGGGTTTGCTCTTGAGAACTTTGATGCGGTTGGGCGTTGGCGAACTCGGGATGGACGCGATGAGATTGACGCCAGTGGTTCGATGCCCGACGGGACTTCGTTTGATGGTATCAATGGACTACGCGATTTGTTGACGACGCAGCGAAGCGAGCAGTTTGTCCGATGTTTGGCTGAGAAGATGTTGATCTACGCGTTGGGGCGTGGAACGGAATATTATGACAAGTGTGCACTCGACAAGATCACAGCAGATGTTCGTGCGCACGACTACAAATTCGCTTACTTGATCGCTGCGATCATCCAGAGCGATCCATTTCAGAAGCAAGGGTACCGAGAACCATGAGTCATTCGCCTCGTACTTTGTCGCGACGTTTTCTGCTTCGTGGATTAGGGACCGCGGTGGCATTGCCGTTGTTGGATGTGATGAGTCCGACGCGATTGTTGGCCGCCACTTCGGATGGTGGTCCGCCCCCGTTGCGAATGGGATTTTTCTATGTGCCCAATGGCATGCACATGCCAGCTTGGACGCCGCAGAAAGAGGGTAGCGAATTTGAGCTGACGCCGACGCTTGAGAAGCTGGCTGAGAACAAAGATTCGATCAGTGTGTTGTCGGGGCTGACCCTGGATGGGGCTCGGGCGCATGGCGATGGAGGCGGTGATCACGCACGCAGTGTGGCGGCGTTCTTGACGGGGGCTCACCCTCGAAAGACCAACGGGGCTGACATTCAAAACGGTGTGTCGGTCGATCAGGTGGCGGCCCAGTATGTGGGCGATCGCACCCGGTTTGCTTCGTTGGAATTAGGCTTGGAAGCGAGCAGCCAGGCTGGCAATTGTGACAGTGGCTACAGTTGTGCTTATGCATCGAACATGTCATGGCGTGGTCCGACCAATCCGATGGCGAAAGAGACCGACCCTCGGGCTTTGTTTGATCGATTGTTCGCGGGGCAAGCTGTCAAGGAAACACGGCGGGCCAAGAGTGAGCGAGAGAAGTATCGAAAGAGCATCCTGGACTTTGTCTCGGAGGATGCGAAGCGTTTGCATGCTCATTTGCCGATCGTCGATCGGCGCAAGCTGGACGAGTACCTGTATTCCATTCGCGATGTTGAGAAGCGATTGGACGGCGCCGAAAAATTGGGGCTGACGGAAGAAGGTGTGCCGGATTACCCGCGACCCAGTGGTGTGCCTCAGGAGTTGTCACGGCACAGTGATCTGATGATGGATATGGTGGCGTTGGCTTACCAAACCGACAGCACGCGAATTTTGTCGTTCATGTTCACCAACGCGGGAAGCAATCGGGCTTACAAAGAAATTGGCGTCAACGAAGGGCATCATGAGCTTTCGCATCACGGCAAAAGCGAGCACAAGCAGGCTGAGATTGCTAAGATCAATTCGTTCCATGCGGAGCGATTCAATTACCTGTTGTCTCGTTTGAAGCTGATCCGTGAGGGCGATGGTTCGCTACTGGATCACTGCATGATTGTTTATGGCAGCGGGATCAGTGATGGGGATCGGCACAATCACGATGACCTGCCGATCCTGTTGGCTGGGGCGGGTGGCGGACGCATTCGTGCTGGTCAACATGTGCGGTATAAAAATGGCACACCGCTATGCAATCTATATCTGTGGATGATGAAGCAGATGGGCGCCAGCGCCGACAGTTTTGGCGATAGCAACGGAGTCTTGCAGGGATTGGGATAGGCGAAGGTTTGAAACGTTCAGCACAGATCGCGAGACGTCTGCTGCCGGTGGGGTTGATCATCGTCGGCGTGTGTGGGCTGATCAGTGGGATCGGGGTTGAGTTGGCCGGTGACTGGTTGGCCGTAGGTCGCGATGCAGGACCAGCGGCATTTGTGATTTTGGGGACGTTAGCGATGTGCCTGTTCGTTCCCAAGACGTTTGTCTCCCTCGCGGCGGGGTCGGTTTTTGGCCTGATGGTTGGTGGGCCAACGCTTGCTGTCACTGCGGTCGTGTCGGCTTGGGTGAACTATCACTTAGGCCGGTGGTCGCTGGGGCATTCTTCAATTGATATCGAGGAGGAAGCGTCCGACGCCTCCTGGCGGGAAACCCTGCGGATCATCCGCTTGGGGGCTCGCGATGCGAACTTGGGAATGCATCTGCTGGTCCGTTTGTCGCCGATTCCGACAACGATCATCAGCTATTCGATGGGTGCCGCCGGGGCCCGTCTGGTTCCTTACCTGGCGGCGGCGTTGTTGGCCGCCGGTCCGCAGTTGCTGTGGGTGCACTGCGGGGCAGTCGCGAGCGAAGCCATGAGTTCGGTCGCCGAATCGGGAGCGGCGGGTTCCGACCTGACTCGTTGGTTAGGTTTGGCGACGTCGGTCGTTGCTGCGGTGCTGCTGTCGGTTTTGGTACCGCGTCGAATTTGGCAGCAGCGGTCCAGGCATTTGGCAGCAGAGGGACGGTGATTTTGGGCCACCACGAATTGGTTTTCCGCGGGCGGAAGTTCTGACCGCGCATCGAAAAAGGTCCTCATGAAATCAGGACCTTTCGGATGGCTCTTGATAGCGGGTGATTCGGTGAATCTCGCGAGGTCGCCCATCGCTGGCCCGGATCAGGCAGATTGAGCTGCGTTTTTGATCAGGTTGTTCAAGCGGCTCTTGGTGCGAGCGGCAGCGTTCTTGTGGATCAAGTTCTTGGCTGCGGCGCGATCCAGTTTCTTTTGAGCGGCTTTGAATTCGTTCTTGGCGGTTTCCAGATCGTTGTTTTCGACAGCTTTGCGGACACGACGGATTGTCGATCGCATATTGCTGCGAGCAGCACGATTGAGCGTACGACGTTTTTCGTTTTGACGCAGGCGTTTCGAGGCGCTTGAAGTGTTTGGCATTTCGCTCGGAGTGTCCGGCGGACACGCAGTGGTAGGGAACGGATCAAATTGGTCAAAATTTGGAATCGAGAAGTATGACGTGCGATCAGCCGACTGTCCAGGTCAACGGAGAAGTTCCATAATCTTGTTTTCCAACCCCATTTATCGCGAAAAAGCTGCAACTCCTTGAATTCTGAACGCTCACTTTCTGAAACAACGCCTGGATTCGTCGCTTTGGTGGGGGCTGGTCCGGGAAATCCGGGCTTGCTGACGCTTCGTGGGCAGGAGTGTTTGGGGGAATGCGAGGTGGTGCTGTA
>NZ_JBICHO010000360.1:0-4071 GCF_043100905.1 Rhodopirellula sp. JB055
TGATCGGCCTGCAAACGTGCACCGATGTTGGCACCGACGTCAATGTCCGCGATGTCGATCGAAACGATTTCAAACGCGGTCTGCGAGTCGAGCTTCTTCGCGAGCACGGCTTTACTGATCACATCGGGGTTTTCGAGAACCGCTTTGTGGTTGTCCGCACTCCCGATCGCACTGACGATCCCCTCACCAACCCGGGCGATGATCGTGTCTTCGGTGGCACCACCGATCAACTGTTGCAGGTTCGCCCGGACCGTCACCCGAGCTTTCACCTTGAGCTGAATCCCGTCTTTCGCAACCGCGTCGAGCGATGGTTTGGCGGCACCGCGCGGCGGACAATCGATGACTTTCGGATAAACGCTTGTTTGGACCGACTCCAACACATCCCGACCGGCCAAATCGATCGCCGTGGCTTCGCGAAACGTTAACGAAATCGTCTTGGCCTTTTTGGCTGCGATCAGGGCGCGGATGACTTGTTGAACGTTTCCGCCGGCAAGGTAGTGGGCTTCCAACGCGCCGCCGGTCAGGTCCGGATCGTCGAGGCCGGCCTGTGTCGCCATGATCTTGCTCCGCACAATCGCGCGGGTGTTTACCTTTCGAAACGTCATCGCGATCAGGTTAGAAAACCCGATATTCGACTTCGTCAAAACGGACTGGATCCACAGCCCGAAATAGCTGGCGAACACAAAAAAGATCACGACGATGGCGACGAAAATCACCAACGCGCCGATCAAAGCAGCCAAATTCATGTTGGAAATCGCCGCCAACAGACTCGGGGTCACGCCCCGAAATTCTTGAAGCAAGTTCATGTGGTAGTTTCAGTCAAATTCTCGAAAGAGGGTCTGGACGACAGTTAGCCGACATTCGGGCAAAATCAGTCGACGGCTCATTGTAGCACTGCGAGCCAGGTTGGTGGGTTCGATTTGTCACGATCTGAGCCGCGAAGGCCGACTGTCTCACTATGGTAGGGAGGCGAGTTCAGCTAAACTGGGTGCACATCCAGTCATATCAATCGACGGGCGTCCGCAGACCGCGGGGCCTGTCCGGTGAGAGCCGCCGTTTCGGTAAACACACCGGCCGAGACATTGCTCGATCGTAACTGTCGACTTTTCTTCTAGAACTTTTCCGCGATGGCAACACAGAGACTCACGAAACACAACGCCGCGATGATCCGCGCAGGCGTTTCGTTGTTGACCGATCGAGGGGCCGACGCATTGTTGCTGTTGCTCGACGGTGGCACCGATTGGAAACGGGTTTCCGAACTTTCGGGCGCGGAAGACAACACCGTCATCATTGCGGTGGACACCCTCGAGGATCTCGACGGGGCGGCCGAAGCGGGACTTCGGCCACTGGCACTGAACAAAGAAAAGGCCCCCTTGCTCGAGCGATTGCAGGAAGCACTCCTCGAAGCCGCCGCCGACGAGATGATCCGCACCAACGGGGAAGTGGTCGCCGTTTACAGCGGATTCCAACAGGGACGCCTGGACTCGATCAGTCACCTGCAACTCGATGAACGGATGCGAAGGTTCACCGTTCGCGACCTGCAAACGCTCGAAAGCAGCGTGCCGCTGAAGACCATCAAAGCGGTCGTTGACCTGGCGTCGCAGATCGGCCGCGAAGGGCGGGAAGGCAAGGCCGTCGGAACTATGTTCGTCGTCGGGGACACACGAAAAGTCCTCGAGCACGCCAACGACAGCGGAGTGGATCCGTTTCGCGGGTACAACAAGAAGCACCGCAACCTACTCGACCCCAAGGTTCAAGAGGATGCCAAGGAAGTCGCCCAGCTCGACGGTGCGTTCGTGGTCACGAGCGAGGGCGTCATCGAGCGCAGTCGCCAGATGCTCGAGGTATCGCACGAAGACCTCAAAATGACCAAGGGACTCGGGTCGCGACATTGGGCCGCAGCCGCGATCACTCGTAAGACGAAGGCCGTCTCGGTCGTCGTTAGTCAATCCACCGGGACGGTCCGCTTGTACCAAAATGGCTTTCTAATCCTGCAAATCGTGCCAATGGACAAGGCCGTCAAATGGCAGGAATTCGCTTTCGAACCGCCGCCGCAAACCCCCGAGGACTGATCGTCTCACCGGGGCATCCGGTCGTTCGCGCCTTGGCCCGGATTTGTTAGCTTCATCAGGCACGGAGGAACCCCACGTCGGGGCTCCCGCTTTTTGCAGCCAACCAATCCGAATCACTCATCATGACCAAGACACGAACCGAACGCGACTCGATGGGCGAGGTTCACGTTCCCGCGGACGCTTACTACGGTGCTCAAACTCAACGGGCGGTTGAGAACTTCCCGGTCAGTGGTTGGCAACTGCCGCCCGCCATGATCTCCGCCATGGGACGGGTCAAACTCGCATGCGGGATCGCCAATCGTGACCTCGGCAAATTGACCGGCACGGGCAAAAACCCTCTGTCGGACAAACAGGTCGAATCGATGCTAGCGGCCGCGACCGAAGTCGCCGAAGGCAAACTCACCGGGCAATACCCTGTCGACGTGTTCCAAACCGGCAGCGGCACCAGCAGCAATATGAACGTCAACGAGGTGATCAGCAACCGTGCGATTGAAATCGACGGCGGCGATCGGATGGCAGAGGTCATACCGATTCACCCCAACGACCATGTCAACATGGGGCAGAGCACCAACGATACGTTCCCAACCGCGATCCACGTTGCGACCGCTGTCGAAATCCAAACCAAACTCATCCCGACGCTCAAGCGAATGCATGCGTCGCTCGAAGAGAAGGTCAAAGCCTGGGACAAGATCATCAAGATCGGACGAACCCACTTGATGGACGCCACACCGCTGCGTTTGGGTCAGGAATTCAGCGGCTTTGCTCGTCAAATCGAATTGTCCATCGCGCGAGCCGAGAAAGCACGCGACGCGGTCCTCGAACTGCCCGTCGGCGGAACGGCGGTCGGCAGCGGAATCAACACGCACCCCGAATTCGGATCGCGCGTCGCCGCTAACTTGGCCGAACAAACCGGCATCGCGTTCGTCGAAGCGGTCAATCATTTCGAAGGCAACGCCAACCGAGACGGATTGGTCGAGTCGCACGGTCAACTCAAGTGCATCGCCCAAACCTTGCTCGGTATCGCCAACAACATTCGTTGGCTCGGCAGCGGACCGCGTTGTGGCTACTACGAAGTCAAACTCCCCACGCGGCAACCAGGCAGTTCGATCATGCCGGGCAAGGTCAACCCGGTGATGTGCGAGTCGCTCATGCAGATCGCCGCTCGTGTGATCGGTAACGACGCCACGATGACGATCAGTGGCGGATGCGGTGGCAACTTCCAACTCAACATCATGATGCCCGTCATGGCTCACACGTCATTGGAATCAATCCGATTGCTCGACGGCGGTTGCTCGGCGTTCATCGATTTCTGCCTCGACGGAATGGAACCAAACGAAGAGGCCTGCAACGCCGCCGTGGAACAATCCTTGTCGATGTGCACCAGTTTGAACCCGCTGATCGGTTACGAGCAAGCCGCCGCTCTGGCCAAAGAAGCCTTCAAGTCAGGGCAAACGATCCGAGAGTTGTGTGTTGCGAAAAACATCCTTCCTGAGGACCAACTCACCGAAGCACTCGATCCCTGGAAGATGACCGAACCGCAGGCCTGACCGAACGGGCCTGAGTTTGACCCCGCCCGGCGTGCCGCTTGTCGAAGACGCCGCCGGGCATCCGCACCACTGCATCCATTGATCGACGAGCCGATTCGATGAACGTTCTCGTTTTGACCGGTGCCGGGATTTCCGCGGAATCGGGTATTCCGACGTTTCGTGGTGCCGACGGTTTGTGGGAAGGCCATCGGGTCGAACAAGTGGCGTCGCCGGAGGGCTTTGATGCCGATCCCGTGTTGGTGCATCGGTTCTACAACTTGCGGCGACGCAAACTACAGGACCCGTTGATCCAGCCCAACGCGGCGCATGTTGCGCTTGCGGACTTCGAACGTGGCCATGATTCGGGTGATTTCTTGTTGGTGACCCAGAACATCGACAACCTGCACCAACGGGCCGGCAGCAAGCGGGTGTTGCCGATGCACGGCGAACTGATGAAGGTCCGATGCATCGAC